>CALBUI010000148.1 GCA_937968125.1 uncultured Anaerolineales bacterium
ATGGCTGATTTATGTGTAGATGGAAGTATCATCGCTCAAGACTTTTATTCAACAGCATTCATGTTAGGTGAAATTTCCAAAATAGCTACAAAAAACATGAGTTTGATAGAAAAGATGGGAGAGCCTTGGAAATTTACAATAGATATGTCAAATGATCCAAAAACAGCAGTTGAATTATTCTTAAGAGAATGTGGATTGAAAATGACAGAATTTACTCAATTTGGTGAAAAACTAGATATCGAACCGTTTTACTGTATTGTTGAGGCCGAAAAACTATAAATCCTACGGTAGAAAACAAAAAAGGCATCCATGATTTTTTATTTAGATTTGCTATGATTGAATCGATAAATAACGGCTAACCCCGCGTTAAGCTGACCTGCCTTCGGCTTTGGGGATGCGGCGCGGTTTTTGCTCAGTTTTTTTTGGGTAAAATTGGGTTGCGATTGGCAAGTCGGCGGGGAGCTTACGCCATCGTTATCTTAATTCGGGGAATGGGATCCGATCGGTGGTTTTGGAACTCCCACTGCTGGTTCTAGATTGTTGAGAAGGATTTATTGCGAATGATTTATCTCCTTGGCGGCCCTCCGAGAGTCGGCAAATCAATTATCTCCAAGACGATAACCAATAAGTATAGTATTAACGTTGTGTCCACTGACTCTCTTGGAGCAGTGCTGGAAAACGTCTTAGATCCAGAACTAGAACCGGGTTTGTTCATCGTGAATAGCTTTAATGAAATGTGTGTAGAAGATAGGATCAACTTGATGGTAAAGAATACGACTGAACGTATTAATTACCAGATTGAGGAGAATCGTGCTGTTTGGAAAGCTGTACTGCCTTTTGTTCAAAGAGAGAGAGATGAGGGTCGAGATGTGGTGGTTGAGGGGGTTGCTATTCTGCCAGAATTAGATAGTCAGCTCGAAAATGTTGCTTATCGAGTAGTCTTTATTGGAAATCAAGGGAATGAGCATAAAGAGAATATAAAAAAAAGTGCGCAGGAGATTGAGCATGACTGGATGCAGGATGCAAGTGAGAAATATATCGAAGCTTTTGCTACTTTTGTAATGGAAATGAGTAGGTACATAGAGCGTGAGGCACACATTTACGGTTTTGATTATATTGAGATGAGTAATAGACAATTTGACGATGCCGTGTACCAGGTTGTAGATTCGCTGCTGAAAAGATAGCAAATTCGTGCACACGGACTCCAAACCCGCTGCGCAGATTTGGTGCCGGTGACGCTAACCGTTCGGCGCTTATCACATTCCAGAAACTTATAGGATAATTCCGAAATAAAAGATGAATCCGCTGCACATTGAAACACCACTTTTTGAATCACAAGCTTTGAGTATTCAAGCAGGTCGGTCGGTCTGGCTCAAACTTGAAGCATTACAACCTCCTGGTTCTTTTAAGATTCGTGGAATTGGCTTTGCCTGCCAAGAATATGCCCGCCTTGGTGCAACTCGTTTTATTTCATCCTCTGGCGGTAATGCTGGTATCGCTGTCGCCTATGCAGGACGCTATCTTGCTATTCCAGTAGTTGTCGTAGTTCCTGAAACCACCACCGAACGAGCCAAAAATTTGATACAACAAGAAGGCGCAGAAATTATTGTGCATGGCTCTTCTTGGCAGGAAGCAAATGCTTTAGCAGTATCAATGGTCAGGGAATCTGACGCGTTTCTTCATCCATTCGATCACCCATTTATATGGCAGGGTCATGCCACTATGATAGACGAAATAGCACACTCAGGAATGAAGCCTGACGCTATTGTGCTTTCTGTGGGTGGTGGTGGGTTATTATCTGGCGTCGTCGAAGGATTACATAGAAACAATTGGAAAGATATTCCTGTGATAGCAGTCGAAACAGATGGAGCCGACTCGTTTGCTAAATCTGTTTTAGCAGGACATCGAATCGAATTACCTGCTATCACAAGTCTTGCAACATCACTGGGCGCTCGACAAATATGTGAACGGGCATTCAACTGGTCAAAGGAGCACCCCATTCATAACGTTGTAGTTTCTGATAGGGTAGCTGTATCAGCGTGTGAAAGATTCGTTATTGACCAACGAATTGTCGTAGAGCCAGCATGTGGAGCAGCACTTGCAGCTGCCTATGAAAAGGTTGCAGAAATTGAAATATTCAGATCCATACTTATAATTGTTTGTGGCGGTGCCGCAACTTCTATCGAACAATTACGCCAATGGTCAAATATAAAAATATAACTTTTGAATATTGGCATCTGTTTTTTTTACTTACAAAATCTTACGTTCAGCAAACGCGCCTAACAAAGCGTGCATTTGACCGCGCTATGGGAAGCAAGTTACCCATCCTGTTACTCATTTCAACCATACACCTAATCACAGTGTCATAAATCCACAGAACCAAAGTGCATAAATCGCGTAACCTAGGTTCCTCCAAATCCTGTAAAATCGTAAATCAGGACTAAGGGATTATAGAATAATTCAATCTAACAGGTTGGAAGTAAGTGCGGTATAGAATCGATACAAAGAAAAGTGGCGAGAGCGGGACTTGAACCCACGACAAGTCCTCTGCTCTGCCGACTGAGCTGCCTCGCCAATATATCAAGCCGAAAAATGGCACCGTTTCCCTGAGTTCATATAAGGTGCGACCCACACAACGGCGTACATGGAACTGACATATCTGGTGCTCCAGTTCAAATTTCTCGGCCACAAATCGGTAACTGAGCAGGTCGTCAGTTACAATCACGCTTACACCCAACTGTTTGACCAGAGGCTCTAGCCTGCGCTTTACTGCCAAGGGGGTTACTTTGGTCTACTTATCCAATAGCCACCGGTTGCCCAGTATCCAAATCAACTGCGATATGCAATGGGCGTTTTCTACATTTTCCTATGGGATATACACCATCCAATCCCAACTCTCTCACCGGTTGCCAGCGGCGATATCGGTACACCAACACGCTTCGAAAGTGATTATCCCGAATTGGTTTGCGAACTTTTCCCGAGCGTTTAAATGTCTCCCCACCACATTTTGGGAATTCTTGTGTTCGAGTTTGATTGATTTCCATTCGGAAATATGCAATAATAAAAATCATATCGATGTAGACATCATCTATTTCTTTCTCTTTAAGTAGTGGGAGGGTTCGTAATGAGGGATAAGAAGAATGACCCGCCCCCCTGAAACTGGTTCAAATTTGATGAAGCCGAAGTGCTGTAATGCCAGGGAATGAGTGTAGAAGAAGCAACCTGGGCATTGGAGATTGCGCCCCAGATCGAATATCGATGGTGGTCAATCCGCTGGTGATGACTTTGTGAAGAGCTAATTTATTGCCGGTCACTTTTATGGTTATGGTGGTCACGGGTTATTTCGACAATCGTTTCCAGATTCATCGAATTGAAGAGTAAATTCTTGTGTGGATATATTACAGGAGGGAAATGTGAACGAACGGAGCAAACAATATTTATCCTATTTAATAGTTGTCGCGGTATTTTTATTCCTGGCTGTTTACGTCATCTATCGGATTGTCTACAATTACCCAAAATTGCAGG
>CALBUI010000149.1 GCA_937968125.1 uncultured Anaerolineales bacterium
GTAATTGAGAAGTTGGACTTTCCAGGCGATCAATTTGACCTGGTGCTCAGCAGCTTGATGATGCATCACCTGCCCGATGAGCTGAAATTAGCTGGATTGGAGGAGGTGCACCGGGTATTGAAGCCTGGTGGGCAGCTGCTAATCATCGAGCTCGATCCAGGTGCGTTCAGCTTGGCTTCACTGGTCCATGGCCACTCTTCGCAGCTGTCCACCGCGCTTGAAAACGTCCTATCGTATCTGGAAAACACGGGATATGCATCTATCGAATATGGGAGATTGAAATTCAGAGGTTTCTCGTACATGATTGGCAAGAAAATAACGCAGTAAGACTATTTATCCTGGAGGACCACCGGATGCAGCAGGTACCAGAACAGGGACATCACCACGATCATGAACATGATCACCACCACCATCACAACAATCGCGTGCTGGGTTGGATTAGCGACAAGTTGAGAATCTTTGGTCACCAGCACGACCATCGTGAATTAGCCTCCGATAAGGCTTTTCGCGAAAACGAGGCGGGCATCCGTACAATTTGGATCGCCCTTGCCATCCTGTTGGCTACTGCGCTGCTCCAGATGGTGATCGTCTATTTCAGTGGGAGTGTCTCCCTATTTGCGGATACTGCGCACAACATCGGCGATGGGCTGAACTCGATCCCGCTGCTGATCGCTTTCTACCTGGCGCGGCGGATTCCTACCCGGCGCTACAATTATGGTTTTGGCCGGGCGGAGGATGTGGCCGGGATATTAATTGTGCTCTCGATTGCAGTGAGCGCGGGGATTGTTTTTTACCAGGCTATTCAAAGGCTACTAAATCCACAACCGCTCACAAATCTCGGTTGGGTTGCCGCAGCTGCATTGATTGGCTTTTTTGGAAATGAGATCGTGGCGATTATACAGATCAGAGTGGGGCGGAAGATCGGTTCCGCGGCCATGGTTGCGGATGGACTGCATGCTCGCACGGATGGTCTGACCTCCCTGGCTGTCCTGCTGGCCGCGGCCGGAACCAGGTTCGGTTATCCAATTTTGGACCCCATCATCGGTCTTCTGATCGGCGTCGCCATCCTGATGATCACCTGGGATGCGATGAAGACGATCTGGTACCGCTTGATGGATGCAGTCGATCCGGCGCTGATCAAACGGGCTGAGGCTGTCATCTCAACAAACGAAGATGTATTGGAGATCCGCAGGATACGTATGCGCTGGGTGGGGCACTGTTTACATGCCGAGGTTTACATCTCAGTCGATCCCGACCTGAAAACATCGGAAAGCCACCAGATCGCTGAGCGAGTCCGCCATGAGCTGTATCATGAATTTCCTGACCTGGCGGATATCAACGTACATGTCGATCCCTGGTCTGATCCGATCGAATCTCCCCACCAGCTGACCATTGGGCATGAACAGGTTCCTACGCTAATTCAAGAAAACTAATCAGAATTAGATAACGAGCATTTTCCCAGCACTTTACGCTGGGATTTAAATCAATATATGATTTGATATCATAGCCAATCGTCTCAATTACAGGAAGATACCAACGCTGATTGGCATTCAAAAAGATAATGGTACTATATGTGAAATAATGAACAACAAGCCGAAAATCCTGTTAGTAGACGATGAGACAGCCATAACAGATAGATTGCAGCCATTTTTATCTCGAGCTGGATTTGATGTGGATGTTGCTTCTGATGGAGAAGCTGCGCTAATAAAAATCGTCTCCTACACTCCTGATCTGATCGTCTTGGATGTCCTGATGCCAAGAATGGATGGGCGTGAGGTACTTCGGCAGTTACGTCAAAAGGGGGATTGGACCCCAATTATCCTTCTTACTCAGGTAGGTGAATCTGCTGAACGAGCAATGGCGCTTATGGAAGGAGCGGATGACTATATAAACAAACCCTTCGATCCAAATGAATTAGCAGCCCGAATCAAAACGGTTCTCCGCAGGGCAAGTCCCGGTCAACCGCCGCTCACCGTTGCCGAGCGGCTAAGAAGTGGGGACCTGGTTGTTGATCGTCCAAAACGTCGTGCTTATCTAAACGCTATTGAGATAAATCTGTCTCCAAAAGCTATGTCCTTGTTGGAATACCTGATCACTCACCCAGACGAATTACTAAGCCGAGATCGTCTACTTGACGCTGTCTGGGGCTGGGATTATCCGATAGGCACAAGAACCGTTGATACCCGGATCGCTGAGCTGCGTCGGGTTCTGGGTGATGATCCTGGTGATCCTCAATATATTGAGACGATTCCTGGACAGGGATACCGTTTTATTGGAAAGGTAGAGAAAACCTCATGAAATGGTGGGGATGGATTCTCTCTCTCCTACCAGCAGGAGTTGGGATCCTCATCGGAATACTTGCCACAAACGAAAACATTACCAATCCGGTCTTATTCTTGCGGGGAAGATTTGCAGTATTAGCGACCCTCTGTGGTGTGACTATCTCCATTATCATTATCGCTGCAGCTCAATTTTGGATTCATACTCAAAAAAAACACAATAGGGAAATTCAGGGAGTTAGGAAACAAGCCAATGAAGATCGCCAACGTTTTCTTCAAAGGCTGGACCATGAGCTAAAAAACCCGCTGACGGTTATTCGAGCGGGATTAACCAACATGACCTATGAGCCTTTGGAAGATTACCTCGCAAATGAAGTATCCGCCGTCCAGGCTCAGGTTATTAGAATAAGTCATCTGGTTGCCGATTTACGTAAATTAGCCGCTTTGGAGATTACACCTTTGGAAACGACTGTTGTGAGCATGGCTGAACTTCTAACCGAGGTTGTAAACGTTGTCAAAGATCAGGCTAACATGGGAGATCGACAGCTAACTCTTATTCTCCCTCATGCACCCTGGCCTTTACCTGATGTTGAGGGAGATCCAGACTTACTTCTTTTAGCGGTACACAACCTGTTGGACAACGCGGTCAAGTTTACTGCCCCTGGCGATACGATTGAGGTTCGAGCATTCGATGACGGCAGCGACATCGTGATTGAGATCGCTGACACAGGCCCAGGTATTTCTGAAGCAGAGATTGACCGCGTATGGGAAGAACTCTATCGTGGTGAGCAGGCACGCAGTGTACCTGGTTCTGGATTAGGGCTTCCGTTAGTCCGAGCAATCATTGAGAAACACGGGGGAAATGTAGGACTGCGCAGCAGACCAGATCAAGGTACAGTCTTCAGCGTGCGTTTGCCAGCAATATAAAATAGTCATTTCAAATAAGATGTTACATGTAGGTAACAAGGTATTCGTAGACCGTAACATTGTGAACACACCGGGGTAATAAGTGGGGATTACTATATATGTGAGAATTATCACACACAACCAAATGGTGTAACACAATTGGAGGATCAAATGAATACCAAGAAGCTTTCAGTAAATATGCTTATAGCGCTATCATTGCTGATATTGGTGATGTTGGGGCTGGTGGGGTGCGACGCCCTGGAAGTCAGAACCGTGGAAGCGAAAGCTGAAGGTGCAAATCCAGTAGATACTGAGGCAATAGAGGTGAACGACATCGAAATCGGGATTGAGCCGACTGATTCACCAGAGGTTCTTGTCCCAACAGAGCAACCCCCTTCTTTACCAGAAGTGGCACCCATCATTAGTGATGATGAAGCCATCCGAGCAGCACTGGCTGCTCACTTCGGGATGGATGTAAGCGAGTTCTACCATTTCGAGGTCAACGAAAACACTGGGATGCACGCCAAGGGCGGTGTCGATAACGGGTATTTCCTGGTTGCGAAAGTAGATGGGCAGTGGGTCTTCGTAGATGGTGGGCACGCAGCGCCTGATTGCAACAAAGTTGCCCAATACGGTTTCCCAGCTACGATGGTTCAATGGTGTCCGACCGGAGGCAGCAATGCCCCGGACTGTCCGAGAAATGGAACCACGGTCGCAACCTTTATCGCAGATGTCACTTATCCGGACGGTTCCATCCTTTCACCCGGAAGCAGCTTCACCAAGACCTGGCGGATCAAGAACGTTGGAACCTGCACCTGGAATTCCGATTATCAACTTGTGTTTGATAACGGAGATTCCATGGGTGGACCTTCTTACCAGCGATTGACAGATAGCCACGTTGCGCCTGGAGAAACCCTGGATGTTTCCGTGGAAATGATTGCACCGGGTACATTGGGCACCTACCGGGGTAACTGGAAATTTCAAGACCTTTACGGCAATATCTTTGGACTGACCACAGGAAATCCGATCTGGGTTGAAATAGAGGTTGTTCGGAACAAGTCAGACCAGGCAGAGAATGCCTCAACCAATTCGGAATACCCAACCATTCGGATCACTGACGTCGATGAAGATCGGAATGTAACCATAACAGGCGCAAACTT
>CALBUI010000150.1 GCA_937968125.1 uncultured Anaerolineales bacterium
TGGTCAAGCAGCACATCCACCTCAGGATTTGAATACCCAGATACATTGAATCCACCTTCACTGTGGAAGATCAGATCCAGGAAGTTCTCCGGATCGGGATAATCTGCACACCAGCCGTACGCTACGATTTGATTCTCCTCAGACAGGGCCTGTTCGGAAAAGTAATCCGGATCCAGGTATTCCACCTGGATTTCAATACCCAGGTTTTCCCGCCACATGCTGATCACCGCGTCGGTGAAGGGATCATCTTCATCTCCATAGCCCCATTCGGTGTAAATTATGGCTGGCATGTCACCAGCATAGGTCGATGCCTCTAAGGCTTCACGGGCTGCCTGTGGGTCAAATGAGGCGATCGATAGATCGTCCGTATGACCTGGCATCGCCGGCGGCAGGATATTGGTGGCTGGAATTTCCATGTTGTTCGAAAAATTCTCATTCAACAGGTCGCGATCGATTGACCTGACCAGCGCCTCTCGGACGAGAGGATCGTCCATTGGGGGGATGGCATTATTCAGCAAAAACATCGAGGTGCACATCGAAGTGGTTGTTACCATTTGTTCGTGAAGGGCATGCGCCGGATCCTGGATCTCCTGGGCAGTATAGGGTCCTATGCGGATCATATCTACCCCACCAGCCTCAAAGAGGCTTAAGTGTGAACCGGGATGTTCGAGCAAGTAAACCACGTATTCAAGCTCAACCGGGGTGTGATAATTTGGATTGCGCTCAAAGACTATCCCTTCTTCTTCGATGTAATTCCGTAATCCGAATGGACCCGAGGCATTAGGCAGAAATGTCCATTCCTCACCACCGGATTCAACATTCTGCTGGTCGACCACGAAGGAGGTGGGATAGGTCAATTTCGCCAGGAAATATGGCTTGGCTTCATCGATGGTCACTTTAAGTGTTCGATCGTCAATCACTTCCAGCCCAATGATCTCCTGAGCATCGCCATTAATTTTCTCATTGACACCTACGATATCACCCAGGTATGTAGCCGCAGTAAAAGATTCCAGCTCAGGCTCAGAAGCCCTCTCCCAGCTGTAACGCACATCATGCGCAGTGATTGGTTTTCCGGATTGAAACATAATCCCTTCGCGCAAGGTGAAAGTATATTCAGTGCCATCTGGACTGATCTCCCACGACTCTGCCAGGTCTGGTTCAACCTGCAGATTGGTATTCAATCGAACCAGTCCGCTGAACAAATGACCTGCATAATCATCCGCGGCATCATTTTGAAGTGCTGGATCTAGATCTTTCAAAAGGGGATCCCTGCAGATCAGCACTAATGCCTTCGATCGATCAACACCCATAATTTCCGGCGGTGCCAGGACGAAGCTCCTGACCATGCGGTTGAATGCTGTCCGGTAATTATCCATGCCATTTCCGTCGCCGGCGATGAATATGTAGCAAGTTCTCGTTTCACTGGGAGCGACGATGACATGCATCCTCACTGGAGGTTGAATTTCAATGGTCTCAAAAGTCAACCATTGGGCATTCGTGCCATCCTGAATCGGAACCTCTTCCCTGGATATTTCTGCCAGCTCTCCCAGGAGTTCCTGCCATATTCCGGTGATGAGTTCAATGACTTCCTCAGGCGATTCTCCGGAATTTGAATTCTCACAAGAGACATTGAGGATGAACTCATCTCCCGGCGAATAAAAGTAATCACCTCCCAGGTTATTCTCTTGAAATTCGAAATCTGGAGGCAGGACCAGCGAATACCCTTCCATTGAAGCATAATATCCAACGGGTGTTGGGGTTGGAGTCGGTGAAGGTGTTGCAGTCGGTGTTGGTGTCACAGTGGGTGTTAGCGTCGCGGTTGGGGTTGTTGTCGGCGTTGGCAACTCTGTTTGAGTTGATGTTGGTGTTGGTGTTTCTTTGATCTCTTGCTTGAGTGGTGCTATCTCTTCAGTCTCTGTTACACCCGCACAGGCGGTAAAAAATACGATCGAAAGCAGTAAATATCCAACAAATTCTTTGGTCTTCATTTTTATATCCTCCTTCGGAAAAAGATGAATAATCCAGCCATCACGCTGGTAAGGAATAGAAATCCAGGGATAATCAAACCCAGATTTGTTTTTGGATTTTCTTGACTGGAGTCCGGGTTTTCTATGGGGAGAACCTCCGGTGTTGAGGTACTGGTCGGACTGGGTTTCGGAGTCGGAGTGATCTCAGGTTTAACTGTTGGGGCTGCGGTGGCTGTGGCCGTTGCCTGAACGACAGAGGAGTAAAGGGCTAGAGTTGGTATCGGTGTGGCAGTTTGAACTTGAGGCTCTTCAGAGTTGATCTCCAGCCCAGCCTTGAAACCAAAACTTTTCCGCCAGGCAGAATCCAATCCATAGGTGTCAAATCCATAAATTTTCTCAAGGGCAGGATCAATCATCAATCCAGCCCCAATCTGGTTTAATAATTTACCCATCTTCTCCGATCCATATTCCTGGATCAGATAATCCACGACCGAATTGCTGACTAGATAATGCAGATGGGCTTCCGCCGGATCTTGCGAAAAAGAACTGACTAGCAAACGCAGACTGGGAAGATTCCCCTCTTGATATGCTTCACGGATCAAGTCGAGATCAGGCTCCATCAACTCTCCCTCAGCATATTCAGCCATTCCTTCTTTGAACCAGCGCGGCAGCCAATTCCCCAGGCAGTTGAAGGTTTGCATATCCATCAATAAATGGGTCATTTCGTGGGTGATCACCACATCCAGCCATTCATCCTGGCCTGGCAAACCAGCTATGATCATGGTTTTGTGATTGGAAAATGCTACCCCTCCCACCCAGTCAGCAGTAAATTTCACCGCTTCCCGGACTTCGTCTGAGGAGGGGTAGACGATAATCCGGATGTCATCTTCAACTTCTATTCCAAGGATATTGGTTACATGCTCCAGGCTGTTGAGAGCGATGCGGTGAACATCCTCGCCGAACGATTTTTCCCCCACGTACCATTGAACCGTTACTCCGCCCTCGGATATCTCCTGCCACTCATGGCGCTGGTCCTGCATATCGAGCTCTTTTGGATCTGTTATTGTCACCTGCACATGAATGTCCGTGATCTCCCACTGCCAGCCAATAACCACACCAGGAGGGATGGTACTGTCTCGGTGGAACTCCCATTCCCACTCTAATTCCAAATCGGTGGCAGGGTCGAAGTCCATATCCTTATGAGCAATTCCAGATTGGCAGCTCCGCCCCTCGCTCCAGTAAAACAAGGTAGCTTTTTCAATTTCCACATCCGAATCGATATGCAGCTTGAAGATCAGGCTATCCGGAAAATTCAGCTGCACCTCGTTTTCAACAACTATCGAGTCTGATTGTAGATATGCGAACTGGTTTAATAAAATGATGAGCAGAATATTCAAGAATACTGTTCGTCGGTTCATGTGACCTCCCCATTGTTAAGAGATGAGTTACTTCCATCCAGGTTGGTATCCATATCGAAAACATAGCCAATCATGGGTGCCAATACAAGTTATTTGACTGCCAAAAACTGCCATAATTGGGTTTTTGAACAAAAAAAATCGAGGAATTATTTGATATTCGATCCCTAGCCCCCATTTAAAAATCTAATGCTCCCGGGAAAAAACCTGGGAGCATTTATTATCACTTTCGGGATTGTGAGGTTGCTTTTAACTTTCTTGGAAATGTGACTCGCTATAATAACTACAAATTATCTGTATCTTTTCACTGATTATTATTCCTTATTCCGGGAGAGCAGTATGGAGACCGGTATCGAAAATATCACGCTAACTCCAAAACCAGAACCAAAAAAGATCGGTGGACTACTGATCCTAGTCGCATTGGGATTGCTCCTCAACCCTCTACGAATGTGCATGTCCCTGGTGGTGACGTTTCCCCCCATGCTGATCGACGGCACCTGGGGTGCAATGACTACTCCTGGGAGTGAATTCTATTCCCCTTTGTGGAGTCCGCTCCTGATGGGTGAGCTGACATTCAATCTGGTGATCCTTCTCGTCAGCATCTACCTGGCCTACCTGTTCTTCACCAAAAAAGCGGACTTTCCTGAATGGTATGCTGGACTGGCGTTCATTTCTCTTGTATTCATCCTGGTGGATTCTTATCTGGTAACTATGATCATGCCCGAGATACCCATGTTTGACTATGAAACCATGACCGCTTTGGTACCTGCCTTGGGCAGCCTGCTGATCTGGACACCTTATCTGTTCCTATCAAAAAGATCGAAGGAAACTTTTATTATGTAATGGTTAGGGGTGGACAGAATCCCCGAGAAAAAAGTAGATTAACTGGCAGCCCTGTTCAAATCATTTAACTGGTACAAAGTCTCCAGGGAGGCGATAACGAGAACTTTCGCCCCACCCTTCATTTTCAGATCGGGATCAGGATGCAATATTTCTTTTTCGTCATCCTTGTAGCTGACGAAAGATAATCCATAATCACTTTCCATCCCTTCTACTGTCAATCCGACCAGTTTCGACCCGGGTTGTATTGTTACTTCACTCAGGTTCAAAAGCTCATCACCCACATAAAAAGAATGCTTGACATTAACCCGCATGGCTGCCGTTGCAAAAATTGGTGCCGCCAATGCCGAGGTGCTGAATGCAGTATGAATGCCAAAACCTTTCTCGACTCGTTCAGCCAGTTCGGAATCAAACATCCTCATCACAACCTTGATGCCGGGATTCAACTCACGCGCGTCCAGGGCAATCTCGAGGTTGGTTAGTTCGTTTTGAGTACATGGGATAATTGAATCTGCTTTTTCTATATTAGCCTTGATCAAGTTCTCCGACCGGCGAGCATCAGCAATGATGACCGGTATGCCGAGGGATTTGGCTTTCTCGATGAACCGGCTGTCCTCTTTAAGGTCAATTGCCACGATATCTCGTTCAAATTTTTGTAGTTCCAAGGCAACCCGGTACCCGGTCCGGCCTAAACCACAGATAATCACATGTTTATTGTATATAGACGCCATTGCCACCTGCCATTTTTGCCCGCGGGCATTCTTATTTACCAGTGCCGATCCGAATCGAATAACACCATCTACCACTACCGCCAGGCCCAAGATCGGAATGAGGAAGAACAGAGCTTGCATATACCAGATATCAGGAAATGGCATCACAATCTCAAAGAATATCAAGGCAAAAGCAGCGTGCAGAGATTCTTCAAAGGAAGGGTGAAATTCGGTTCCGGGAAAGGTATAGAACAAATTAAAGAACAGCGCGCCCCCAAATATAATTGCCAAAAACAAGATTAAAGAGTATTTGAATTCCCCCAGCAGTACTCGGATGTCTCTCAACTCCGCCCTGAAAATGCGGTATAGCTTTCTGATCAAATTTCCTTCCTCAAAATGAGATGAAAAAAACCAAACTCAAGATAATAGAATGAGAACTTTTTATCCATTGGATTCATTCCAATGCAAAATATTTGATCAACATTTTCTAAATCGATTAACCAGGGATAACTCCCCTAGAGTGAACACTCTTTGACCCCGCTGATTATAACATCCTGGAAAACTTAACTTGTGCTGATTACGCCTGACTTGCTACCTGTATCCCCCAAGGCTCATGTCTTCAGGTAAATCCGGAAAAGCCTGCAAATAACCCCACAATGTGCGGGCATCGAACTCGCCTGTTCGAAGCTGGAACAGCCCATCATCATCATTTACCAGGAGCTCAACCACCGCCAGGTGATTAAGGTTGATAGTCTGGTAGTACTGATACTCACTGAGAGGCAAATTCAGCTGGTTTAACACCTCATCTGACGCGCTGAGAGTCAGCATCCATTCCAACGCGGTATAAACCGCCCCCCACTCATCAGCTTCAGCGAGCAAAGCTAACGCGATCAGCCTCGCCTCGAGTTCGTTATCCCAGCATTTCTTCCCCTGGCTGACATGTGCCCACTCGTGGGCCAGGACATACTTCCACATAGGGGTGTTGTAGAAGGGGTGTCCTTCACTTGCGAATTGTTTGCTCAAGAAAACCCGGTTAGTGCAGCGATTCTGCCAGAGCGTAGCCCCCCAGTAGGTCGTCGGCAGCTCACCGAATGAGGTGTTGCTGGTATCCGTCGGTATACCCGCCTGGGCATAATACGGTTCCATTTTAGTGGCAAAATCTGCCATGGTTTGGTTGTTCAGGGGCGCTTCGGCCACAAAAAACATATTGATAAGCAGCAAGATCGCAGTAAGAATTTCCATTTGTCAATGTGTTCCGCAATGTCTAAGTTATGGACTCACTCCCTCCTATGAATTGAACAGCAGTGGGCTAGTGAATAGAATGCCCCATACCTGTGTCGTGGCAGTTGGTAAAAAGTTATTGAATGGTTCATTTAAACCACTTCTGCGATGACCCACACCCGAGCTTAAATGCCCCCCAATTGTCAACCGTTATTCAATTTTTGTCAGTAGTACGTTCATCCTAATGAGAATAGAATAAAAACCAAGGTCATTATTCCCCCAAATAACCAATAAAAATATCTAATTACCAATAACTAATAACAGTAATTGGCAATTGATGTTTGGTGACGATTATTCAATTCGCTGATTTAAAATTTTTTCTTCTTTTCCCCTTAAAAGAGAGAGGCGGGCCACCCACCCAAGGCCGCCCACCCCAGTGACACTCGCACAAGCGTCATATATAAGAACGCACCTTCCAGTAATTTGTTACACATTTCACTCAAACACTTGCTTTCAAGAGAAGGATAGAAAAAAAGATTCGGGATTGATCTGAAAAAAAGTGTTCTTGGCACCTGACACATTTGCTCCGGGTGTCACTGCGAGGGGTGCAATGCACACAGTGGCAGTCTCCCTCAAAGTGATGAAATGCAAATAATCAGGGAGATTGCTTCGTCGCTCTGCTACTCACCCCGCCACAAACACGGGAGTAAACCAATGACATCATTAAAACTGTCGGGTAGCTAGAAATTTTTTTATCATTGTAAAATGGCAAATTTCTTAATTCAGGATTATTTTCGAAACCGTAGTATAGGGCCTTGTGCCCGTCAAATTATGATACACCGCCCATAAGAGCCTGCACTGTGCTTTTCACAGTGGGCTAAACTATGTTTTATGTTGAGTACCTGGGAAAATTGTTTATGAGAGGATTCTCAATATACTCTAACTTGATCTCTAACAATTGGTCGATTAAAATCCGGATAGAATGAGTAAGAATTTATCACGACGAGATTTCCTGAAATTGGGAGGATTATCGCTGGGAACGTTGGCGTTTACTCCTTTTGTTCCCCGCGAATCTGATCAAGATTACGGCAATATCGCCCGGGTATCGATCCCGGAAGTCGATGTCTATGCAGAACCCAGGGATGGGGCTCAGATTGTGGGTAAACGCTATCGCGACCAGATTGTCCAGATTTACTATGAACTGGAACCAACAGATGCGCCCATTTTCTACAACAAATTGTGGTATCGCGTTTGGGGTGGTTATATCCACAGCTCTTACCTCCAGAAGGTGAAAATCGATTACAACAAATCATTGTCCGAAATTCAAGAAGAAGGTCAGCTGGCAGAAGTTACCGTACCTTACTCCCAATCCTTTACTTACAATCAGTATGATGGCTGGCAGGTTGAGTATCGCCTGTATTACGAGACCACTCACTGGATTACCGGAGTCGACCAGGGTCCGGATGGACGCGCCTGGTACGAGGTAACCGACGAGCTGCAGCCCTGGAGCTACTGGGTACCAGCTACCCACCTGCGTCCGATTCCTCCTGAGGAGCTGGAACCTATCAAACCTGACCTGGCTGAGGGCGAGAAGCGCATCGAAGTAAACCTGGCCAGGCAAAACCTGGTCGCATATGAAGGCAACCAGGAAGTATTTTCTACCCGGATTTCCTCGGGCATCCCCAGCAGCGGGCCAACCAGCAATGGCATCCCCAGCGAAACTCCCAAGGGAAAGTTCAACATTTACTCTAAAATGCCTTCCAAGCACATGGGTGATGGACGATTGATGCAAGGAGATTTGAACCTGGATGCCTACGAACTGGTAGGCGTACCCTGGACGATGTTTTTTCACCGTCTCGATACCGGTTATGCGCTGCATGGAACTTATTGGCATAACAATTTCGGCTGGCAGATGAGCCATGGCTGCATAAACATGCGTAATCAGGATGCAAAATGGCTGTTCAGATGGACCACGCCCCCCAACCACCCGGCCGAGGTTGAGAAGAATGGCTTTGGGACCCAGGTACACGTTTACTAAAACGCCCGATATTATCTGATAACATCAAGTTGATGACGAACACCCTTAACCGCCGTGAATTTCTCAAACTGGGCAGCTTTGGCTTTGGTTCAATGGCTGTCCAACCATATCGCCAGCTGCTGCCGCCAGAAGATCGCGTTGATCCGTTTGGAATCGGTCGGGTAACTGTCTCCAGTATAGGTGTCTACAAAGAACCGGATCTGAAGAGTGAGAAGCTGGTCACCAAAAACCAGGATGAGCTCCTCACCCTGGCCGAAGCTGTAGTCTCACCTTATGGACCAGCGATAAATCCCAATTGGTACCGCGTCGTCGGAGGCTATTCACACAGCGCATACTTGCAGCGGGTTGAAAATGCTTCATTGAGTAATCCCGCCAGGCGAATTCGAAAAGCTGGGCAGCTGGGCGAGATATCGGTGCCATTCACGCAGAGCTTTATGACATCAAAATCCAGCGATGAATGGGAACCCCTGTATCGCCTGTATTACCAATCCGTGCATTGGGTGACCGGCTTGGATGAAGGACCGAACGGGGAAATGTGGTACCGCTTGAGTGATGAACTGCTGAAAATCGATTACCTCGTTCCGGCAACCCACGTCAGACTTATCGATGATGAGGAATTAACCCCCCTCTCTGAAGACGTTCCGGAAGGTAAGAAGTTCGTCCAGGTCAATCTGATCGAACAGACTCTCACGGCTTACGAAGGCGATGAGGTCGTCCTGCACACCAAAGTATCGACTGGATTACCCAGTCTGGGTCACGTTTCCGGTATCCCCACAGATACTCCGAGGGGGAATTTCAACATCGATCCTAAAGTCCCAGCTAAACATATGGGGAATGGGCAGCTGACTTCTGAAATTGGAGCTTACGAGCTGCCCGGAGTGCCCTGGACATGTTTCTTCGAGCATTTGACCGGCATCGCTTTCCACGGCACCTATTGGCATGACAATTTCGGGGCTCGAATGAGCCATGGGTGTGTCAATATGCGGATCGAAGATGCGAAATGGCTTTATCGCTGGTCCACACCTTTTGCTGAACCTGGAGATTGGACCCGCAGTGGTTTCGGCACGCGCGTTGAAGTAATCTAGAACAATTTATCAATAATACTATTTCTGTTTCGTTCCTAGTAGACAACTTAATATCAAAGGCAATTCACTATCCATCACTTTATTTGGACTCGGATTGACACGGATGAACGCAGATATTATCTAATACAGCCTATGATTCTGCCATTAGATAGTCGATTTTTTTAATCCGCGTTCATCAGCGCTCGTCCGTGTCCCATTTATGAATAAACACTGCAAATAAAATGGAAGGTAATTCATCTCTCAATAGACGGGATTTCATAAAACTCTGGGGAACATCCTTCGCCGCGTTCCTACCCAATTCCTTCCGCCAGATGCTGCCGGAAGATGAAAATCTCACGCCGCTAGGAATAGGACGCATCACAATCCGGGCAATTGGTCTTTTCCAGGAACCGGATTTTGCCAGCCCCCGGCTGAAATGGCTCCCCAGAGATCAGCTGGTGTCAGTGATCGAAGAGATAAACAGCCCATTTGGCCCTTCACGCAATCCCCGCTGGTACCGGTTAGTTGGAGGCTATACGCACAGCGCTTATATTCAGCGGGTTGAGAATGCTCAACTCAACCAACCCACCCCGATGATCCCAAAAAGAGGCCAGTTGGGAGAGATAACCGTTCCCTATACTCAATCAATGCGAAAAGTTTCAGCAGAAAGTTGGCAGCCTGCCTACCGGCTGTATTTTGGGGCCACATTTTGGATAACTGGCTTCATTAAAGGTCCAGATGGAGACACCTGGTATGAATTGACTGATGACCGCCTGGGGATCCAATATTGCATACCTACCGGTCACATACGTCCCATTCCAAGGGCTGAATTGAAGCCCATATCACCGAATACTCCAAAAGAAGAGAAACGCATCCTGCTTTCAATCCCTGATCAAATTTTGCAAGCCTTTGAAGACAATAAGCTGGTCTTCCAAGCTTCCGTTTCCACCGGCTTGCATAGTACCGGACCTACGCCTAACGGCATCCCAACGGACACGCCTTCAGGAAATTTCAATATCGCCAGGAAAACTCCCTCCCGGCATATGGGCGACGGCAACCTGACCAGCGACCTTGAAGCTTATGAACTGCCAGGTGTCCCCTGGGTGAGTTTTTTCCACTCCGACGGGATCGGTTTTCATGGCACATACTGGCATGATAACTTCGGTTCCCGCATGAGCCACGGGTGTGTCAACATGTGCAACGAGGACGCCAAGTGGCTGTACCGCTGGACCACGCCGAAGATCAAACATTCGGATTGGTACAAGCTCGGCCGGGGATCTCGGGTACAAGTGATCTAGCTGCATTCTCCATTGCAACAGCCGGAAAGAATAATTTAGCTATCCTCCAATAATGAGAAAGACTATAATATCCATTTGAGAATTTTTTCACACCTGGAGGATTGGATGAATAAAATCTTTGGTATTCTGATCTTGGCTGTGATTTTGTTGGGAATAAGCGCCTGTTCAAGCACGAAAGACTTATCAGTCGATAAAGTGTGGGCCCGACCCGGATTCCAGGGTGATAACAGCGCAGTATATTTCGCTATCCGCAACCCAGGCGATCAATCCGATGTCTTATTACGAGCTATAAGTGATGCTGCAGGGTCAACTGAGATCCATCACAGCAAAATGGATTCAGAAGGGATCATGACGATGGAGCAGCAGGATCAAGTCCCCATCCCAGTGAATGATACAGTGGAATTTGCTCCCGGCGGTTTGCATGTCATGCTGGTTAGTTTGAGCCAGGATCTCTCCGTTAAAGATACCTTCCCAATCACGCTTGTATTTCAGAATCACGGCGAGATGTCATTAATAGTCGAGGTCAAACAGCCTTAGTATTTGCCGATATTTTGCCAGGATCTGCGAAAATATATCCGGCTCTCTGAGCGGAGCGCAGCCCCCCGGTCTCGCCAGGGGCGAGGGTAGTCGATGAGAGCATGATATAGATAGTCACACATGCTTCATCCATCAACCACGGGGCGATTTAACTGCTTCCCATTCCGCACGGCGCGCTATCTTCTAGCTCTCTGAGCGGAGCGCAGCGCAGTCGAAGAGTGCGGATCCAGGAAACAACAATATCGTGAAAGGCTCAATAAATGACATTCATTGTATATATCCTCCGATGTTCTGATGGAACTTACTATACGGGATTGACATCGGATCTTGATAAACGTTTACATGAACATGAATCTGGAGCAGTGGTTAATTCCTACACCTTCTCTCGTCGTCCTGTTCACATGGAATGGGCAGGTGAATTCCCTACATATGATGAAGCAATCAACTTCGAAAGGCAGGTAAAGGGGTGGAGTCGGGCAAAGAAAAAGGCACTAATTAAGAGCGATTGGGTTCTGATTCATCAAATAGTTCACGATGAGAGAAAAAGACGAGAGAAGAAGAAAATCAGCTGAACTTGTATAGAATTCTCCCTGATTGAAGGAATTCACATGCGCTTCGACTGCATTTCATTCCGCTCAGCGCGCTGCTTAGCTCTCTGAGCGGAGCGCAGCCCCCTGGACTCGCCAGGGGCGAGGGAAGTCGAAGAGAGCGGAGAAATGAGTAAAACACATCGTAGTAACTCACAAAGGTATTCCTGAAGATTAATCGAAGAAACGAATGAGGGATGAAGAGAGCGGGCTATAATGCCCTATGCCCCTCTTCCCCTCCGTTCGGGAACGCAACCTCTGGTTGTTAGTCTTGGTGGTTCTGATAGCCATATATTCCACCTTGGGACCGGGAGGAGCATTAGCCGCCTTTCTGCGTGAGCGCAACCTGCTGAGAATCTCAATCAGCCTGGTAGTGCTCCTTGCGGTGGGATTCGTTGCCTGGCGATGGTTAAGAAGTCGACCGAATATTGGCGAAGTAGGCGTGGCTCTCGGTATAGCAGCTGTCTACCTGTTTGCATGGATAAGGATTCCGATTCCGGAGGAGCGCACCCACCTGATCGAGTACAGCCTTGTTGCAGTGCTGATCTACCTTGCTCTCACTGAGCGTCAGCGAAACGGTCGCCGCGTCCCCGTACCGGCCTTACTGGCGATAGTAGCTACTGCATTATTGGGTTTGCTCGATGAGAGTATCCAGGCCATCCTGCACCACCGTGTCTTCGATTTTATCGATGTAGGCTTCAACGCTGGGGCTGGCCTGATGGCGATATTGGCGATCGTAGCTCTTGCGTGGGCTCGGCGATGGGGCAACCAGATCCTCATAAAACGGGGGTTACGGTCAAGCAAGGATTGATGTCCGCGTTGGATTTCCTCAAATTTGCCAGCATACTTTCCGCTCACTTCGCCTGATCTGCGCTCCTTTTAAAGAGCTGGTCACAGCGTTGTCGAAGAAATGGATCCTGGATGTGCTCAAGGATTATAGGAGAGGGAATTAAAGAAAAAAACCTACTGGAAAAAACCTCTCCCAGTAGGTTCAACTTCATCAAGAATACCTACACTAGGGCATCAATCATTAACGCCAGGAACAAAAATGCCAGGTACATGCTCGAATGTCGGTACATCCTCCAGGCGACCTTATTGCCTTCCCCCTTCCAAACATTCCAGGCAGAGAAAAGCAGCAAACCTCCCAATAAGATCGCCGCAACGAAATAGATACCTCCACCGAGACCGAATAGCGGCAGAACCAGGGTGAGTCCCACCAGCTCAATCGTGTAAAGAAAAATCTGCCAGCGGGTCTCCTTCTCCCCCCGGATGACAGGCAGCATCGGTACCCCAGCACGCGCATAATCCTTCTTGCGCACCAGGGCCAACGCCCAAAAGTGCGGTGGAGTCCACATGAAGACGACCGCAAATAAGAACAAGGCTGGAATGTTCAGCGAACCGGTAGCAGCTGCCCAACCAACCAGCGGTGGAATAGCGCCCGCCCCACCGCCGATGACAATATTTTGAACGGTAGTTTTCTTTAACAGCAAGCTGTATAACAACACGTAGTAAATAATGCCGGCCAGAGTCAATAACGCAGCCAGGAAATTGACCATCGCGACCATCAGGTAGAATGAGAAAATCGCCGCTGCCACACCAAAAGCCAATCCTTCTCCCGGAGTCAAGCGACCTGACGGGATCGGTCTCTGGGCAGTCCGCTGCATTTTTTGATCGTCTTGCCGGTCAATATACTGATTTATTGATCCTGAGCCGCCAGCAGCCAGGAAGCCAGCCAACATAGTCCAGGCGACAAGGCTGAAACTAGGCCAGGCCTGGGCGCCAACCACCATTCCTGCAAAAGTGGTGACCAGCAGTAATGCCACTACGATAGGCTTGGTCAACATCAAGTAATCCTTCAACAAGCCACCAATCTTGCGACTTTTCCAGATTAATTTCTCAGCCTGCTCTTCTTCCGAAGTTCTGTTTGCCAGGCCTACCAGGGTCACCTGAACCACCAGTGCAACCCATACCGCTACTGATGTGGCTACATGCAGTCCAACCAGATAGCTCGGGTAACCCTGAATGGCTTCCATCAAGCCCATCATCGCCTGCGACATGAAGAGGACACCTACGGCTGTGGTGGCTACCAGGATGCCAGTTTGACTCCGCTGAGTTCGCCAGGCTTGAATGACCAAAGCCGCCACCATGACACCTGCTCCAAATGTGATCATCCGGTGAACAAAGTTGACCCAACCTGAATAATCTCCAGGGATGTTCCCTTCACATAGCGGCCACCCCTGGCAAGCTGATCCTACTCCACTAACTGCTACCCAGGTACCGCTGACGAACAATACGAGCACAGCCAAAAGAGTCCACACTGACAGTTTCGAAAAAGGAGAATTGTAGGCCAACTTGATTGATTTACGTCCAGTACCTTGACCTTGATTTAAAGAGAATACCGCAGTCAGGGCAAAAACAATCAGTGCTAACACAAGCAATGCCAGGGCAAAATGAACTGCACTCAATAAGGGCTTGCCAAGTTGGGTGGCAACCATTTGCCCCCATAATACCTGGACAACCATCAATACGAAGGCCGCAATCAATGAGGAAATGACCAGGGAATAATCTCGATACCGTTTCCAGGCTATAATGAGAGAGCTGGTCAAGCTCAACGATGCCACTACCGCGATCAATCGATGCAGGTATGGGAGAAAGGCCGGGTTGTCAATAGGTTCTGTAAGATTTCCTGAGCAGGTCGGCCAATCCAAGCAGGCGGAACTTGCATCAGTCACTCTGGTTATCACCCCTAACAAGATCAGGAAAAAAGCAAGAATGGCAGTTACCAGCAGCAAGCTGCGAAAAACTGGGCTGAAAGTGTTGTTAACCGTCAGAGAATCCTTCATGCTTGCTTGTATCCTTTGGGGTTCGAATCCGATTCCTGCTCTTGCGGTTTGTTAGGTTGGATGTATGGAGTGTGGCCGTGATCGCCCCTGGAGCGGCGTTCTTCTTCTTTCCGCACAAATAATGGATAGCCGATGGCGAGAATCGCGGCAAATATGAACCATTGGAACGCGTAACCCAGGTGAGATCCTTCAGTAAGCTCTAATTCATGTTCACTGCGATATGGCAGCTGGTTGCCAGTTTCCTCCGGCAAGCTGACCAGGTACACGGGCAGCAGTTCATATGGGACCTGTCTTGAAATATTGGAAATATTGGTCCAATTCCAGGCTTCCAGGGGTGGCTCACCTGGTCCTGGGAGTACGTCTGCACGACCACCGATCCGGGGCTTTGATTGTGATCTGCGAATGGTTCCCTCGATCTGAACCGTACCAGGTACATCAAACTTGGCAAGGTTGCCAATGGTGAAATCCTCGTATGGAACCCAACCCCGGTCAACAAGAATCGCCCTGTCTTCTCCTTCAATCATCAATGGGGTTAATAAATGCACACCAAGATTTCCCTGCCAATCCTGGTTTCTCAACGCGACCTGACGTTCATGATCGTATTGCCCAGAAATTACAGCTTCTCGATATTCCATATTGTATAAATCAAGATCCAAATTCTGGGGAGAGAGCTGTATGGTATCGGCAGCGAGCTGTACTTGAACCCGTTCGTTGAAGGCTCGTCGCTGGGCAAGACGGTCGAGCTGCCAAAATCCCAAGCGGACCATCACCAAAACCGCGGCGATAACGAGAACTGACGTAATAAGCCACTGACGGCTGAAAAATCTCTTGACGCTCATGGGTCGCTTGGTTTTTCCTTCATCTCTAACTTAGTGTTCATCTTCTTCTTAGGCTTGGCATCAAGCGGCCATAAAGCAAGGCTGTAGATAAAGAGAAATGCGGTCGTGGCTGGAACTGTGAATCCCAGTGCAACCAGGCGCGTTTGCCAGGTGGTGGGCTGTTTGACATTCAAACCCAGATATTGGCTGGTTTGGAACGAGCAGGAATAGGCATACCGTTCAGCAGCGTCCAACACCAGGCTGGCTTTCGACCGGGGAGGTATCCACAATGGTCCCAGCTGGTGGTCGACTGAATCCTGGTTATTGACGATCAATGTGTCGCCTAGAACAAAAGTCATCTCATCCGGAATGGTCGGGATCGGTTCCCCTGCCGCCACCTTTTCTGCAGTCCCAATCGGGATAACTAATTCAATATCATCCGGCAACCGGTCAGTATCCGATTTAAGAAAATAAAAAGCTACCTCGCTGCCCACCCAAACCAAAACAACCGATATGAACAGCGTTACGATCAGCCGGATGAAGCCTTTTTTGATCATTGGATTGTTAGCCATTGATCGCCCTCATTGCCTGGTCACCAGGTGGCGAACATCTTCCGCGATCACCTTATTCTCCGTACCAAATAAATAAGTGAGCAGCAAATTGCCCTCCGCGTCAATCACGTAAGTCCGTGAGCTGTGATCGACCAGATAATTCTCTTCACTGCCTCCTTCCAACTTCGCTTCATAAACCCCATATGATGACCAGACTGACTCAAGTTCATCGCGCGTGCCAGTCAAACCAATAATTTCCGGATCAAAATTGGTCAGATATTTTTTCATTCGCTCTGGTGTATCGCGTTCCGGATCGACTGTAACAAATACAAAGCTGACAGCCTCAGATTGACTGCCGAGGGTTGAGCGAATCTTTAGAAAATCCGAAAGCGTGACAGGGCAAACATCGGGACAGCTGGTGTAGCCGAAGAACATGATCACGACTTGACCGTCCAAATCACTCAATTGAACCTGCTGACCATCAACATCGGTCAATTCAAAAAGAGGTGCCGCGACTGGTGGATCGATCAGTGAACCCTGAAAGGTATATGGTCGGGTCGGTCCCAGCAGAAAGAAAACCGCGATCAACCCCACTAAAAGGGCAATCCCAAAGAATAGAAGATTACGTGGTCTCATCGCTGTTTACCTGAATACTGGAACAAACCATTAATCAGTTATACCGGGTTCCCCATCAAATAAAGCGCAGGGTAGAAGAAGACCCATACAACATCAACAAAGTGCCAGTAAATGGCTGCTGCTTCAACAGGAAAATGACGTTCCTTCGAGTACAAACCCTTCTTTCCATTGCGGTAAACGATGAATAAAAATATTACTCCGCTCAAAACGTGCAAGGCGTGCATACCAGTCATGGTGAAGAAAATTGATGACATGGCATTATCACCCGCGGAAAACGGTGCTGTAGGCCATTCCAAACCGACCACACCTACCAGGAACAAAATTCCCAGGATAAGAGTCACCAAAATATTGCGGGTAAAGCCTTTCACATTTCCATGGGAAATATCAGTATCCGCACGGTACATGAAGAAGCTGCTGGTCAGCAATACAAAAGTGACGATCACGCCCAGCCATTGGTTCAGTTCAGGGCGTTCACCAAGAAACAGGTAATATCGGCTGACCAGCAATCCACCGAATACAAATGCATCCGAAATGATAAACAGCCATAATCCGAGCCGGTTGGAATCGGATTTGAATTTATAGCCGCTATGGGCGTCAACTTGAGTTGTCATGAACTTTCCTCCTCAGAATTCCCAAACAGCCTGGTCACATGCATGAAATAGTAAATAATCAATACCGCTTTGAAAATCGCAATTCCCCACAGAGGCCAGTTCCAATCCGCGGCAATACTGCCGATGAAGAACTCACCGATAGTGAGTGCGACGAGCAATAGAAAAACAGCGATGCCAATGTTCTTTTGCTCTTTGTATTCACCGTTGTTCTGTTCTTCTACATTGTTATTTTCGTCCATTGATAACTCCTGAAATTTTTGAATAATTCCGGATCAAAATTGATTTAGTCTGCAGCTGCTGGTTCGGGAACAGCAGAATCCGTTGGTGCATCTGCAACACTTCCCAAGGAGGTGTAATCCGATCCCTCCAAGCCATAATCATAGGGTTCACCGATGACTTCGAATGGCTCATCGTAATTGTGTCCCCAGACTGGTGTTTTGATGTACCACTCAGGCGAGCGGGAACGCCAAGGATTGGGTGCTGCAACCTCGCCTCGCTTTGCGCTGACCAGGATATTAGTGATGAAGACCAAAAGACCAAATCCAACCACAAATCCTGCGATAGAAACTAACAGCTGTTGAAAATCAACACCCAACCCAGGATCATAATCAGCTATCCTCCGGCGCATCCCCAAAAGTCCGGATTGCATTTGGAATAATGATTGAAAGTAAAATCCAATCAGCATCAGCCAAAATCCGATCTTTCCCCACCTCTCGTTGTACATACGACCAGTCATCAATGGGAACCAGAAATAAACCGCGGCCACGAAGGGGAAAAGGTAGCCACCAAACATCGTGGCATGGAAGTGACCTACGATGTAGTATGTGTCATGGAGGTGTAAATCTGTGGCTACCGTTGCGTTCGGGGGACCGCTTAATCCGCCCAAAAGAAAGATTGATATTGCCCCCAAAACGTAAAGCATCGGTGTTTTGAACGACAATTTCCCGCGCCACATCGTCCCTACCCAACTAAAGAACTTAATTCCCGTTGGTATCGCGACCAGCAATGTTGAGTAAGTGAAAGGAACCCGAAGAAAATCTGCCATACCCGAGGTAAACATGTGATGAGCCCAAACAAAGAAACCAACTAGCGCAATCGCCATTGACGAAAGAGCTACCCAACGATAACCGAACAGAGGTTTACGGGAGAACACGGGCAGAAGTTCGCTAATAACTCCCAATCCAGGTAATACAAAGACATAAACTGCTGGGTGTGAGTAAAACCAGAACAAATTTTGGAATAGAAGCACATTGCCACCCTGGTTGGGATTAAAGAAATCCATTCCAAAAATGCGGTCAAACAGCACCATCTGGAATGAAAGACCGATCAACTGGGTAGCAGTCAAAGAGATGATCATGGTCGCTAAAGTTGACCAGACGAAGATCGGCATCCGGAAATAGCTCATCCCAGGGGCTCTCATGCGGATGATAGTAGTGATCAGGTTTAAGCCGCCCAGAATTGAAGAGAGACCGATCAGATATACGCCCAGGAAGAACATCGAAAAGCCGATTTTTGCCAGGTTTGCACTCAGTGGTGGGTAACCTGTCCAACCAGCATCTACGCCTCCGAGAAGAATGGTGCTGAGCAGCATCACGATACCTGGGATATTGATCCAATACGCAAAAGCATTCAAGCGAGGAAAGGCCATATCGTTTGCGCCGATCATTAGTGGCACCAAATAATTCGCCATCGCCGCTACGCCCAACAGGATCCCACCGATATTCACAATGCCATGCAGGCTGATAAGGGTGTTGAATCCATCAGGCGTCAAAAACTGTAATTCTGGCTGG
Organism: uncultured Anaerolineales bacterium; assembly: GCA_937968125.1. Lineage (GTDB taxonomy): Bacteria > Chloroflexota > Anaerolineae > Anaerolineales > UBA4823 > PFL25. The sequence goes on from CALBUI010000150.1 coordinate 18,927, forward strand.
GCTAATTCGGTGCGGAAGATCAAGGCAAACAATCCTGCAACTGACAATATCAGGATCGATGTCAGCCCATATTGGATGCCAATGATCTTGTGGTCAAAAGATACATGGATAAAGCGTTTCCAGCCGTCAGCTTCCGATTCAACCGCAGCTTCCGGTGTATCGATGCCTCTAGCCCATTTAAACCAATCGTCCATGACCCTTGTGCCATACATGAAGGCCATTGCTCCAAATAGGGCTCCGACCACTAGAATTGGCTCGGCATTCCAAGCAGGCAGGCCGATCAGCAAGCGGATTAATATGGCGATCACCATGCCAATGAAC
>CALBUI010000151.1 GCA_937968125.1 uncultured Anaerolineales bacterium
CGGCGGCCTTCTTCTGCACGCCGCCGGACGCCTGCAGGGCCTTGATGATGAGCTGGCGCTCGTAGGCGCTGACGGACCAGGGCTGCGGCAGCCGCGTGGTGCTCGTCAAAACCATCTGGAAGGGGGAGCAGGTTGTCTTCAGGGACGGCGAGGTATTCCGCGTAAGTGCCGTTTTGAGTCTCACCGAACAATCCCCATTCCAGGCAGCGGTTGTCAAATCCGGCCAGGCAGAACTCGCACTTCCCACAGCTTAAATTCGGATTGATCACCACTCGATCTCCGACAGACCAGCCACTGCCACCGCTACCCAGGGCGGCGATTAGACCTGCGCCATCAGCACCCGGGATATGCGGGTATTGCAGCTTGAGCTCGGGCCAACCTTTGCGCACCCAGAGATCGAGATGGTTGAGGGCCGCAGCTTTTAAACGCACCAAAACCTCCCCTGGACCAGGTTCCGGAGTGGGGTAATCAGTGTACTGGAGGACGCTCACATCCCCGTGGGTGTGGAATAATACTGCCTTCAATTGATCCCTCGCTACGCTAATCTAAAAGCTTGATCTCCCAAATGTGGACATTGCCCGGTTCTTCCTGCCGCAGGTCGCGCACTTCAAGCCGGAGAGTTTCCACTCGGGTGGGCTCTCCGAAATTGAATACGGCTTCTGGTTGCTCTATTGTCCCATGGAAAGTTTTTAAGTGCTCGATGGGCGTGGTTTTCGATGGTGGGTATAACAGCGCCCTGATCTCCACTTCGGTGCTGCCGATTATAACCGAGACCCCGCTGATCGATCGGAGAGTATCAAAAGCCAGCTCGATCACTGCGGGATTGGCTTCAAAACTCCTCCCCAGGCTGTGCTGGTCGCCATCAAACATGCTGTGCGCCTCCCCCATGTCCAGCAGCGAATGTTTCACCTGGACTGGGTCTCCATCTAATAGAATCCGAGCGGAGCGCAGCACACTGCGCTGCTGGCGTTCCGCATCGATAATACTTTCAATATCATCCACGTAGGCCAACCGCACGAAGTAGAATCCGGGTCTTCCGTTGGGGTAGGATATGGTATCTTCAACACTGACTTGCTTGAATTTACCGCTGTCAATCGTTTGCAGGTATTCCTCAGGTGTCATCACAAAAAGGGTGTTTTGATCCAGGGGCCGATGTTGAACTATGTGCCCGTCAACACTGCCCATCTCCACCGGCAGAGGATCATTCAGAAAGAAGCGAGCGACAATATCAGTGCCATTGGCCCAATTTGGTGAGAGGTATATTTTTATCTGTGGATCTTCTTTCAGGCGATCGGCAATCTTGGGAAACAGCTGCTGGGCGCCATACTGCATCCCCCCCAGTCCATAGTCCTGGTACCAGGTAGGGGCGTTGCTGAGGACATCCCGGAGCATGAAAAAGTTAATCAGTGATAACACTGTAAACAGTCCAATGCTAAAAGCTTTATAAGCCACGCGCCAGCTCAGCAACCAGGCCATAACTTTATTTATCCCCAAGGCGATCAATATCGTGGCGGGTACAAGCAGGACCAGGACGCGGGTGATACCGATCTGCACCAGGGCCGCACCGACCGGAGCTATTATGAGAGATATGAGCAAGGCCCGGTATGCGGAAGACCTGATCTGGCGGAGAGCCAGGACTAATCCCAGGAGGGCGAAGGGAAGAAAAATTACGAGTATGTGCCCATAACCCTTCATTAAATGTCGGGATAAATCACGCTCATTGGGGATGAACCAATAGCCAGGATCTAACCCAAATAGATATTCCGAGCCAAACTGGGTTAGCTTCTCTTTAAATGAAGTTGCTTGGACCCAATATGAGTCTAGGATGCGCAGCTGGTCCAAGGGAGCCCCTGGGTAATCCATTCTGAAGCGCAGATATGGCAAAGCCAGAATAATTCCCAGGCCTGCTGCCCTAAATCCCATCCTCCGGTTCTGCCAATGGTAGCGAGCATCGGAAATCAGAAGTAAAAATCCAGAAAGCCCGATCACGATCTGCCCTGGGCTGTACGAATAAAATGCCAGGGCCGCGCAGATAATTGCGAAATAAATGTAATGAGCTGCGCGGCAGCGGTACAGCAGGTAAAAATAAAGGAAAGCCGCATAAAATGAAACAAACAGGACTGTCTCGAAGGCAGTCCTGGAGTGGAGGAACCAGGCCGGAGCGATGGAGAGCAAAGAGACACCAGCCCACCAAAGCGGGATTTTATAAACATTACGCAGCATCAGGCTTATAGAAACCGCGGCCAGCAAGCTCAAAAAGACTGAGGTAGCCCGGGTGAGAAAAACTGACTTGCCGAAGATCAGGTAAGGCAGAAACTGGGCGTACACGCTTGTACTGAGGTTGAAGTACGGCCCATTCTTGAAATAAGTCGGCAGGAAAGTACCAGCTTCGTCTCTGAAATTGTCGCGAATCAAGGTCTCGGCAGCTACGGTTTGGATGGCTTCGTCACTGAAAAAGTAAATTGGAAAGCGAGTTAATCCAACTAGGTGGGTAATCAGGTAGACCAGCAAGGCCAATATGAATAGGATGGCCTCGAGCGAATTAACACTTTGCCTCAACCTGGTCCTAAATTGCCTGGAAGGAGGTTCCTGCGGTGAGATGTTGTCGAGGTGATCAGAATCATCCCCTTCTCTATCAGACCGGCTCTCAGTGGGAAGCGAAGCCTCCTCTGGTTTCACTGTGAGGCAACCCCAGAAATATATTTATCTTAATCCGGTCTCCATGCGGGAAATCACCAGGCGCTGAATCTCGCTGGTGCCTTCATAGATCTCGGTGATTTTAGCATCGCGGAAGTAACGTTCCACCGGCAGCTCTTTTGAAAAGCCAATCCCGCCGTGGATTTGCACCGCGGCGTGGGAGATGAACATGGAGGTTTCAGAAGAGAATAGCTTGGCAATAGAAGCCTCCAGGGAAAAGCGTTCACCGGTGGTTTTTGATCGTTCTTTGGCCATGGCGGCATTGTAGACGAGCAAACGGGAAGCTTCCAGGCGGGTCTTCATATCAGCCAATTTAAATGAAATACCCTGGAACTCACCGATTTTCTTATCAAAGGCTTCGCGCTCCTTAGCATAATTGAGGCTGGCTTCGTAAGCCGCTCCGGAGATGCCCAGTGCCTGGGTGGCGACGCCGATGCGACCCACATCTAAAACCGACATGGCGATTTTAAAACCTTCCCCTTCCTCGCCGAGGCGATTTGCGGCTGGAACGCGACAATCCTCAAAGAGGATTTCGCTGGTAGCTGAGGCACGGATGCCCAGCTTGGGTTCCATCTTGCCCACAGAAAATCCGGGTAGATCTTTACTGATCAGGAAAGCGGTAATGCCCTTCTGCTTCTTTTCCGGGGCGGTCATGGTGAATACGACGATGTAGTCTGCCACCGGCCCACTGGTGACCCAGGATTTGCGGCCATTAAGGATGTAATCGTCTCCGTCACTGACTGCCTGGCAGCTCAATGAGCCGGCGTCGGAACCCGCCATGGGTTCGGTCAAAGAGTAGGCGCCCACCGATTTTCCGGAGGCAACTGGAGATAAATATTCCTGTTTTTGTTCCTCGCTGCCAAATTTTTGGATGCCGTAGCAAAAGAGCGAGTTGTTTACTGACATGATAATGCCGTGGGCTGCATCCGCCTTGCAGATCTCCTCCAGGGCAAGCACATACGCCAGGGTATCCATGCCTGCTCCGCCATATTCCTCGGGAACTTCGATACCCATGAAGCCCATCTCGCCCATCATCATAATCGTCTCATACGGAAAATCACCGCTCTCGTCAAACTCGGCTGCGATAGGGGCGATCTCCTTCTGGGCAAAGTCGCGGGCAGCCTGGCGGATCATTTCATGCTCTTCGGTGAAGGGGAATAATTCGTTGCCGCTCATCAAATTCCTCCGGATTAATTCAGGGGTTGGCGAAATTATAGCATGGCTGGATCGCGAGATGAGTGAGCTTGGTTTTGTCCTGCAGCAATTAGTATAATCTTGCCCAGTGGATAGAATCTACGGGACTTCGGCCTATGGGCGCAGCCCATAGGCCTCCGCTTGACACTCGAGGAAAGTGGGATATACTGGCGGGAGATTTGGAGAACCCCATGAGCGATCAAAAAACTGACCAACCAATCACACCTGATCTCTTCAACCATCTGGTGGAGCTGGCTGCATTGGAACTTTCGGAGGTAGAAGCCGAATACCTGCGCCAGGAGCTCAATAATCAAATGAAGGCTATCGAAGAGCTGGAGGCCATCCCGCTAAGTGGAGAGACGCCGATCACTTCACATGGAGTGCCATATTCCCCCCAGATTACTCCGGCAGCTCGCGCGGACGATTGGGTTGCCTGTCCAAACCCGGAAGAGATCATCGCCCAGGCTCCTGAGACGAAGGGTGGCTATGTGATCGTGCCTGATATCCCACACACAGAACTAGAATAGACAATATGCAAATATATGAATTGCCAGCCGACATGCTGGCCCGTTTGATCCGTACCAGGGAGATTTCCGCAGTTGAAGCCCTCGAATCTGTTTTAGGACGCATTGCGGAGGTTGATGGGCGGCCGGGCTCACTGAATTCCAGTGACGATGATCCCGAAGACAATGAGAGGGTGCACGCTTTTATCAACCTGACCCCCGATAGAGCTCGAATCCAGGCAGAGGAGATCGATCGACGAACAGCAGCTGGTGAGGATCCAGGTCCATTAGCGGGTGTTCCTTTTACGGTTAAGGATATCTTCTGTGTGAAGGATACGCCCTCAACTGCTGGCTCGAAAATCCTGGCTAATTTCGTGGCGCCGTATACCGCGACTCCTGTGAGCCGCATGGAAGCCGCGGGCGGGGTGATGCTTGGCAAGGTTAACCTGGATGAGTTCACCTACGGCTCATCAAATGAATCATCAGCTTTTCAACCCAGCCCACGCAACCCCTGGGACCTGACCCGGGTTCCGGGCGGATCGTCAGGCGGCAGTGCGGCGGCCGTGGCAGCCGGGGAAGGGATGCTGTCGCTGGGTACGGATACGGCTGGATCGATCCGCCAGCCAGCCGCATTTTGCGGTGTGGTGGGGATGAAGCCGACTTACGGGCGAGTATCCCGTTATGGGTTGATCGCCTTTGGTTCTTCCTTGGATTGTCCCGGCCCGGTAGCTGGGAACGTGACCGACGCCGCGCTGATGATGAATACTATTGCAGGCCCAGATAAACGGGACGGTACGGCAGCCAATATGCCAGTACCGGATTACACCAAGGATCTGAAGGTGGGTGTCCGTGGGATGAGGATCGGTCTTTCTTCGGAGTATTTCCGTATCACATATTTCGACCCGGTCACTGGGGAGTTTGACCAGCAGCCAATCCCTGAAGAGATCGAATCAGCAGTCTTAAGCGCAGCCGGTTACCTGGCCCAAATGGGAGCGGATATTGTCGAAGATGTGCCCATGCCGCATACGAAATATGGCGTGCCAGTCTATTTCGTCGTCTCGCGCGTGGAAGCTGCTTCAAACCTCCATCGCTACGATGGCGTCAAGTATGGCTATCGCACGCCTGATAGCGTAGATTACCTGCCAGAGCTGTATCGTAAGTCACGGGCAGAGGGATTTGGCGTGCAGTCCAAGCTGCGCATCCTGATGGGAATGTATGTCAGTGCTGCCCAATATAGCGAGCAGTATTACAACCGTGCCCTGCGAGTACGCACCCTGATCAGGAATGATTATGAAGAAATATTCGATCCTGAAGGTGAGCATCGCCTGGATGCACTGCTGACCCCGACGACCCCGACGACAGCCTTCCCGATTGGGGAGGTGTATGGCGATTCAGTGTTGATGCAGTACGCTGACCAGTTTACTGTCCCCGCCAACCATGCCGGGGTGCCGGGCTTATCAATTCCAGCAGGATTTGCCGGGGATGGATTGCCCATCGGCGTGCAGCTGCTTGGACCAGATTTCTCTGAAGCAAAGCTGCTGCAGATCGGTATGGCTTACGAAATGGCTACTCAGGGAGAAGAATGGCGTCGTCAAATACCAAGAATTGAGTAAAATGTTCTTAGTAAGGAAAGTACAGGTAGATAATGGATTTATTCACTGTAGGTCACAGTAACCATAGCTTTGAAAAGATTGTAATCCTATTGGAGGAGAGCAACATATCTATGGTAGTTGATGTGCGGTCTGCTCCTTATTCAAGATACAACCCACAATTTAATAAAGAGAATCTCGAAAACAAACTGCCACAGGTGATGATTGATTATGCATTTGCAGGGAAGTTCTTAGGAGGAAGACCAAACGATCCAAGTTGCTACAAGAAAAAAGTGATACCCTCAAAAGGATCAGATTATCTACGTGAAGTAGATTATCCTGAAGTAATGAATCGAGATTGGTTCCAAAAAGGTATAGACCAATTAATTAAACTTTTATATGAATATAACATTGCGATAATGTGTAGTGAGGAGGATCCTAGTGAGTGTCATCGCCACCACCTTATAGCAAAATATCTTATGATGAAATATCCCGAAATAGATACAAAGCATATTCGTGGAGATGGAAATATTATCGGGGGCAATTCGATCACCAGAAGTTTAGTTGAAGAGACTGCAGAACAAATCTCAATGTTTGATGATAAGAGTGATAAATGAAACTATACACAATTGGTTTTACTCAGAAGAATGCAGAATCTTTTTTTGAGTCTATAGCCAAGCAAGGAATACAAAGATTGGTAGACATTCGTCTAAATCCGGGTGGACAATTATCTGGATTTGCTAAGCAATCGGATTTACCTTATTTTCTCTCAAAACTATCAAATGGGTGTATATATGAATATTTGCCGATTTTGGCTCCCACAAAAGAGATTTTGAAAGATTATAGAGCCAATAAAAATTGGCAACAGTATGAAATTCGCTTTGAAGCATTAATGGATGAGAGGAAAATTCCGAGTGTAATAAGTCAATCTGATTTTCTCGAATACTCTTCCTGCTTGCTTTGTAGTGAAGCAACACCTGAGCAATGTCATCGGCGGTTAGTCGCTGAAAGAATGGCGAAATATTGGGGAAATGTTAAAATTGTGCACTTATGAAAAGATCGATAACGATCACTGATGTGACTCGTATGCAAGCTGGGCGAGTGTGCGTTGCTGGATACGACTCAGAATTGAATTGCATTCGACCAGTATTACCTCCTCCAGGAATCCACGAAAGTTCCTTGTATGATCAAGACAGTGGAGACGTCGTTGTATTCCCATTTGCAGTTGTTGAATATGATTTATTATCTCAAATATCTGATCCTCCTCACACTGAAGACTTCCGTTACGATCCATCAACAATCAGGTTCATTAAGAGACTAGATGGAAAACAAAAAAGGGAATTACTCGATAAGATACTATTCGATAGTGTTAAATCTATTTTTGAAGTTCCGATTTATACTGATCTGGGTTTCTATGTTCTCCACGGAAGTGGACCCAGATCCCTTGGCTCTGTAAGACCCACAAGAATAATAAGAGTGATTTATGAACGTGGTGAAGGTGAGAAATGGAGATATCGACTTGGTTTTGAAGATGGAACAGGGGATACATACTGGTTGTCAGTGACTGATTTAACCTGGAGATACTTTTGTGATGTTAATTGCCAAATGAACATTTCCTTTGAGGAGATAACATCCAATTTGGCTCGAGTTTTAAGATCCACTGGAGTTTATCTAAGAATTGGTCTTGCACGAGGGTGGGAGAAATTTCCTGATCGATGTTTCCTTCAAGTTACAGGAGTTTACACATTTCCTGATTACGCTGGCGGGAAGGTGTTTTCTGATTTCATTCAGAAGGAATGAGAAAGCACACAGTTCAGTTTCTTGTAATGATGACCCTAGTTTATAAAAATAATTTTGTCAGTGTGATCTTATTAGTCAAATAGATATTCTTCAAAGTGAAAATTAAATAAGATAATGTCCGAATACGAAACCATAATCGGTCTTGAAACCCATATCCAGCTCAACACGACGACAAAAATATTCTGCTCCTGCAAAGCGGATTCATGGGATGATCCACCAAACTCCAACATCTGCCCGGTCTGCACCGGACTGCCGGGTGTCCTGCCGGTTTTGAATGAACGGGTGGTTGAGAAAGGGGCGCTGCTGGCGGCTGCCATGCAGGCCGAAATACAACCAGTGTCTTATTTCGATCGCAAAAATTACTTTTACCCCGACCTGCCAAAAGGCTACCAGATCTCACAATACGACCAACCTCTGGCGCGGGGTGGTTTCCTGGACCTGCCCATGCCCGAGGGATACACCCGCCGGGTGGCCATCCACAAGCTGCACATAGAAGAGGATGCTGGGAAAACCGTCAACGAGGACGGTCAGCGATTGATCGATTTCAACCGCTGTGGGGTGCCGCTGGTGGAGATGGTCACTGGTCCTGACCTGCGCTCTGCTGAGGAGGCGGCTCAATACCTGATGCGCCTGCGCCAGCTGCTGCGCTGGTTGGGGGTTTCCGAAGCTGATATGGAAAAAGGACATCTGCGGGCGGATGCCAACGTCTCCATCCGGCCGGAGGGGGCTGATTATCTCAATCCCAAGACTGAAATAAAGAACGTAAATTCCGTCGTCTCCTTGAGAGATGCGATCAATGCAGAAGTCGAGCGGCAAATCAACCAGGTGGAAGGGGGCGGTCAAATTGAAGCCTGGACTTTGGATTGGGACGATAACGCCGGAGTCCTGCGCAAGATGCGCTCCAAAGAGACCGAAGCGGATTACCGCTATTTTCGGGAGCCGGATTTACTGCCCGTCAGGATCGATGAGATCCAACGGGAGGAAATCCTGGCTGAGCTGCCTGAACTGCCTCTGGAGCGGCGAGCTCGGTTTGTCGAACAGTACGAATTGCCCGAGTATGATGCGGATATTTTGACGGGTGAGCGTGGTCTTTCAGACTATTTTGAGACCGCGGCGGCTACCTATGGGTCCGATCCGAAACGGGTCTCAAACTGGGTGATGAATGATGTCCTGCGTCTGATCAACGACCGCGAGCTACTGGCGGAGGAACTGAGACTGACGCCGGAGCACCTGGCGGAGATCATCAATCTGGTCGATGCGAGCACAATCAACACTTCGACCGGGAAATCTCTGCTCGAGAAAGTAGAGGACAGCGGCCAGTCCCCGGCTGAGATTGTCGAGGAGGAAGGCTTGGGGGTGGTATCAGATGAGGATGCCATCCGGGAGATCATCGTCAGCGTGATAGAGGCTAATCCCGACCAGGTAGCAACCTACCAGAGCGGGAAAACCACCATCGTCGGCTGGTTCGTCGGGCAGGTGATGAAGCAATCGCGCGGCAAAGCAGATCTACAGCTCACCCGCTCCATTCTCGAGGAATTACTCACCAAATAATCCCAGAACATTTTCCTCTAGAAAGGAAAAATCGGGCTTTCTTCATTTTAATAAAACAATCCACCTATATAATCAAACCCGTGGGATCAGAACTAGTTCAGGAACATTTTCCATCCTAACAAGCCGATTGTTGTACGTACATGTTTCGATTAATTTGTTTTTGGTGTGAAACTAGCTCAAGCCGCCGTCCTCCTGGGGCAAGCCCGGGACAGGCTCGGCGGCGATAACGCCGCCTAACACAATATTAAAACTTTTGCACCAAATATGTTTACTTTAAGACCTGCCACGAAAGAAGATTTACCCATAATCAAGCACCTGGTGCGCATTGGCGAGATCAACCCCACCGGATTGAGATGGCAGCGGTTTGTGGTGGCGGAAACGGACCAGGGACAGGTGATCGCCTGTGGGCAGGTCAAGCCCCATGGGGATGGCTCCGAGGAGCTAGCCTCGATCGTTGTAGACCCTGACTGGCGCGGAAGGGGAATAGCCCGCGCCATCATCGAGCACTTTCTGGCGATATATACGGGGGATTTGTACCTGATGTGCCGGGAGAGTTTAGGTCCAATGTATAAGAAGTTCGGCTTTGTGTCCCTCTCCCAGGAGGAAATGCCGCGCTACTTCAAGCGAATCATGCGCATGCTGGGGTTATTGGACCGGGTGATGAGCGACGGGGAGCGAGTCTTGATCATGAAGCGGGCGGGGGCGGCCTAGCGGTTCGCGAACCTGCGCGCCTGGCTTGGAGGGCATGCGCTCCATGGCGTACTCTGCCAGGGCGGTGATCGTCAAACTCGGGTTGATGCCCGGATTGGCAGGCACAATCGAACCATCGATAACGTACAATCCTGGATAATTGAACACCTGGCAATCCAGATCAATAACGCCTTCCGATTCGTCTTTTGCAATTGAACAACCACCCAAAAGATGGGCGGTTGTGGGGATATTGAATAAGGACTCGTGGATCGAACTGACCGGCACGCCATTTGTCTCGGAAGCAAAATGGTTGACTACCTTGTGACCCACTTCAATGGTGTGTGGAATCCTCTTCTGTTCATCTGAAACTGATACCAGGTTCTGGCGAAAGAAGGTTAGCAGGCTGCGACCTAATCGTAGGTGAATCTGGTTGTCTTCGGTCTGCATGACGAGAAAGATCGTCGTCCGGTGAGCCCAGTCGGAAATGAAATAGTTCTTAAGAAAATTAATGGGGTGAAGGATGATCGTGCCAAGCGTGCGTAGAATCCTTTTCAAGATACTTCCCCCAGGAGAAATCAACGGTCCAGCGAGCAGGCGAATAAAGGATGAACCCTCAGGATAGCGAACCGGTTCGACCGCGGTCACCTCATCCGGTTGGAAGACGGAGGTGATGGCTATCCCGTCCGAAAAGTTTGTGGTTAATTCGTGGCTGAATACACCTAACAGCGTTTCGCTGTTGGTGCGCACCTTATTGCCGAGTTGGGCTGATATCTTGGGCAGTGATCGGGTTATCTCGCGGCATTTTAATAACAACCTGTTTGAACCTAACGTGCCGGCTGAGAAGATCACGTTCCGGGCTCTCACTTTGTGTTCCGGTTTACGCAGCCAGGCGGTGGTCTGATTGTAGACGACCTCGTAGCGGGCGCCATCAGGCTGATCTTCAGGCAGAGGTTGTACATCCTGGACCTCGCATTCGGGCCAAATCTCCGCTCCCCACTTCTCTGCGAAGTATAGATAATTCTTTACCAGGCTGTTCTTGGCATTGTACCGGCAGCCAACCATACAGCCCCCACAGTAGATGCAGCCCTTTCTTCTTGGTCCTTGCCCACCAAAGTATGGATCATCGACTTCCAGACCTTCCTCTCCGAAGAATACGCCAACCTTAGTGGTTTGGAAAGTGTCCTCAACCTTCTCCTGCCGGGCATATCCTTTCAGGATTTCATCCGCTTTCCAAAGTTTCTCACTCTGTTCTACACCAAGCATGAACCTGGCTTGGGCGTAATGCGGCTCAAGTTCCACCTTCCAATCGGTGACGTCCTTCCAACCGGGTTGATCGAAGTATTTCTCGTCCGGCTTCATCAGTACATTGGCATACATCAAGCTGCCACCGCCAACCCCATCTCCATGAAGCACCAGGACATCTTTGAGCAGCGAGAACTGCATGATGCCAAAGCAGCGCAGTGCTGGCAGCCACAAGTATTTGCGGATGTTCCAATTTGTTTCTGGGAGTTCATCGTCCTGATAACGTTTGCCCCGTTCTACCACAAGCACGCGATAGCCTTTCTCGGTCAGGCGCATGGCAGACACGCTGCCGCCAAATCCGGAACCAATGATGACGAAGTCGAAGGTTTGATCGTCTGCCATGTTATCTTTTCCTCGGTGTTGGACTCATAGATGATTTATTAGCCATTTAGAAAAATTATTTGGAACGCGGATTGACGCTGAAAACGCGGATTAATTTTTTTGAGTAATAAAATTGTTCTTTCCATGTTCATCTGTTTTTATCTGTGTCCCATGCTAAGTAAATCCGTTTAAGCACTCCCGGCAGCTTCCTGAGCCAACGCGATGGCGCCCAGGACACCTGCCTGGGAGCCCAACTTGGGTGGAACAATATAGCGGTCAATCTCCTCCAGGATTTCTCTGGCGGGGACGTAGCCAGCGAGATTCTCTTGCAAGCGAGTTCGGATCAATGGGAAAAGCTGTTTTTGATCCATGACCCCGCCGCCAAGGATGATGCGCTGCGGGGAAAGGATGGTGACCAGGTTTGCTAATCCCAGGGCAATGTAATTGGCTTCGAGCTGCCAGGCGGGGTGATCTGGGGGCAAGTTCTCACCTTTTTCTCCCCATCGGGCTGCGATGGCAGGGCCGGTAGCCAACCCCTCCAGACAATCGCTGTGGTAGGGGCAGACGCCCGGAAATGGGTCTTGATCGAGATCATGAGGGATGAGCATATGTCCCATTTCGGGATGGATTAACCCGTGGACTAAAGTGTTGTTGACAACCGCCGCGCCGCCAATCCCGGTGCCAATAGTCAGGTAGACAAAATCGGATAACCCCTGGGCGGCTCCCCAGCGAGCTTCCCCCAGAGCAGCGGCATTGACATCCGTGTCAAACCCGGTGGGCAGGTTGAACGCCTCCTGAAAGGGTTGCAAGAGATTGGTATCCGCCCAACCAGGTTTGGGTGTTGTGGTCAGATATCCGAAAGTTGGGGAATCCTGGTTGAGGTTTAAAGGGCCAAAAGAAGCGATGCCGAGTGCCTTAAGTCCTGAATTATGTATCTCCTCCTTGAAGAATTGGATAGCTTTCTCGATCGTCTCTCCAGGCTGGGAGGTGGGAAAGCGAGTAGTGGCGCGGATATCCCCTGGATGTGCGGCGACCATACACACCCATTTAGTCCCCCCGGCTTCGATCCCGGCGAATAAATCTGTCATGCTGAAAATATAAAATGCCTGGTTAGATGTGAAACTTTCTAATCATTATATACCGCTGAGCAGCACAAAACAAATCCCCTCCCTTATGACCAACGTCCAGGAGGGGAGGTGATACACGCATGAAATTAAGCCCAGAACAAATCTCCAGCACTTTCAGAAATACCGGCTTCTTTCAACAGGGCGATGCCTTTGGACAATCCCTCATCGTTTGACATCATGGCATCCTCGTGTTCGATCGAGATCACGTAATCGTACCCGATCATGCGCAGTGCGCTGATCCAATCCTTCCAGGCTTTGGCATCGTGCCCGTAGCCGATGCTGCGGAAGGTCCAGGAGCGATCTGGAATCTGACCATAGGGTTTGCCATCATTAACCCCGTTGACATAGACGTTATAGGGATCGATATAGACATCCTTGCCATGCACGTGGACGATCGCCTCCCCAAGTTTTCGGATGGCGGCTACCGGGTCGACCCCATTCCAGAGCAGGTGGCTGGGATCGAAATTGCATCCTAAGGCAGGCCCGGTGGCGTCCCGCAAGCGGAGCATTGATTCCACGTTATAGACCAGCATACCCGGGTGCATTTCAACCCCGATCTTGATGCCGTGTTCAGCAGCAAACTTCTCCGCACCCTGCCAGTAGGGGATCCCGACCTGGTTCCATTGGTAGTCCAGGATTTCGGTGAAATGATTGGGCCAGGGACAGGTGACCCAATTGGGTTGGGTATCCGTGGGTGAGCCGGCCGGCAATCCGGAGAGCACATTCACCACCGGTACTTCAAGCATTTGCGCCAGGCGGACGGATTTGCGAAAGACTTCATCTGATTCTTCGGCGATAACTTGGTCGGGATGCAGCGGCTCGTAGTGGCAGCTCAGCGCGCTGAGGATAAGGCCGCGTGATTGGATGGCCGCGAGGTATTGTATGCGTACCTCTGCACTTTCAAGCAGTTCGTCAACCGGGCAGTGGTGACTGCCAGGGTAACCCCCCGATCCGATTTCAACTGCTTCAACTCCTGCTGAGACCGCTTTGTCTAGCGCTTCCTCGAAGGGCAGGTCCTGGAACAGGACGGTAAATACACCGATGCGCATGCCAACCTCCTTATAAAGATGGGTATACAGATATTCTTATTTTGTTCATGATCACTCAAGTGCATCCTGCTGCCTGCGCAGCTGCACGACACGGCTGTCCTCATCTAGCTTTACGTCATCCCAGGTGATAATCTCTCCGGCAGAAACAGGCCGGGTTATCTCCGCTCCTGGGGCTAAACCAACGGGTAAGCCATTAAACTTTTTGACCTCTTCAGCTTCATCCATCAAGCCGGAAAAAGTATAGCCACCGAAATCATCCAAAATTTCTCCAGGATGTAAATTGCGTTTGGCGATGGTGAAAACATCCGCCACCGGTTGATCTTGGGGCACTAAGGTAGTCTGGCGGTGCAGGTATGCCCGGGCAACGGAGATCGGGGCTTCCAGGAACCACAAGTGATAAGGCCGGAAGAATGTGTAGTACTTCCCTCGACCAACTTTGAGATACTCCAGGTCTTCGCGGATACGTCGATCTTCGATCCGGACGGTGATGAAGACCCCACCCGACATAGAGCTGCCCTGTACGAAGTCCACTGACCTGGGGCGTGAGGTGATGCCGCCATCCTCTTCAAGGGCGAAGATCTCCGACACATTTTCCAGGGTGGCTTCAGGTCCTTTCATGCCGCGCTGCATCGGACGGCAGCCAGTGGCATTGGCGGCGCAGGTCATCTCGAACATGGTTTTGGTGCCATCGACATAGGAGGCCACCTGGTAGGGATCTTTGTCTGCTTTCCTGGCCGATTCAGCCACCAGGTCGGGATCTGCTTTAGGATTGAGCGGATTGTTCTTGCCTTTACCGATCACCACCGGCTCGTAACCAAGGGTGGTGACGAAGTCCCACAACTCCATCAGGCAGCCAGGCTCGTCACCGGAAGAAACTGTGTATAGAATTCCAGCCTCCCGGGCGAGTTTGTGCAGGATCCTGCCAACTGTCACGTCTGCTTCGATGTTGACCAGGACGATATCTTTGCCGTTTTGAATGCAGGCATACGCGGTCTCAGCTCCGGTTGCTGGAGAAGGGGTGATATCAGCCACGATGTCAACTGAACCGAGCTGGGCGGCTAAAGAATAGGATGGGGATATGACTCTTTTACCTGCCCGCAAGGCATCTTCCGCTATGACTGCCTTATCCGTTTCAACAATATCCTCCGCTGGCCAGCCGACAGCCATGAAAGCCTGCCTGGCCGCCTCCACATCTGTATCTGCCAGCAGGTTGACTTGCATGCCCTTGACATGGGCAACCTGGGCAACAAATCCGCTGCCGATCCAGCCGGCGCCGCTGACTCCAACCCGGATCGGCCTGCCTGCCGCCTCCAGCCTGGCCAATTCATTCTGTATCATAGATTGCTCCCGATTTTAGCCTGGTGTACCTCTCGCGCCGCCTGCACAATATCTTTGGCAGTCAGGCGGTACTTTTCGAGCAGATCGTCCGGATCAGCTGATTCGGCGTATACATCCCCCAGGCCGACAAATCGCATAGGCACTGGATAGTTCTCGGCTACTAGACGGGCGACGTTACTCCCCATGCCTCCTTGCAGCAGGTGCTCTTCGGCGGTCACAATAGCGCCAGTCTGCCGAGCCGCAGCGCTGATGGCTTCATTATCCAATGGGCGCAGGGTATGCAGGTCAATCACACGTGCCTGGAGTCCCTCCTCAGCCAGAGCGATGGCAGCATCCAGCGCGGTGCCAACCATTAATCCGCAGGCGATGATGGTCAAATCATCTCCCTGGCGGACGATGTTAGCCTTGCCAATTTCGAAGGGAGTATCTTCAGCGGGGTAGATATCCGGCATGGGTACCCGGCTTGATCTGAGAAATACTGGCCCGACGTGATCCGTGGCTGCTTTAACTGCGGCATGCATGCTGGCTGAATCACTGGGCACCAGGATGGTCATGGTGGGTAAGCCTCCCATCAAGGCCAGATCCTCGATGCCCATTTGGGTGGGACCATCTTTACCCAGGGTGATGCCGCCATGACTGCCTAAAATCTTGGCGTTGAGATTTGACATTGCCACCGCCAGGCGGATTTGATCATAAGCATTGCACAAGAGGAATGACGAGAAGCTGGTGATCCAGGGGATCAAATCGCAGGCGGCCATCCCAGCTCCAACACCCACCAGGTTGCTCTCGGCGATACCGATATTGAAAAACCGCTCAGGGAAATTTTGGCGGACGAGCTCGGTTTTGGTGGAGTTGCCCAGGTCGCCATCCAGTACCACCACGCGGGGATTCTCCTTGCAGACAGCCAATAATGCATCTCCAAAGACATCCCGCATAGGTGCGCCCAAATGCAAGCCTGCTTTTGCTCCTACTGCCATGAGATTTCCTCCCGTGCTTTTTCGGCCTGCTCGGGTTTGAGGGCGCGACCGTGGAATGTAAAATCTTGCTCAACGAACGAAACCCCTTTGCCTTTTACCGTGTGGGTAATTATTATGGATGGCTTTGTTTCCACATTGCTGACTTCGTGCAACACAGTCATGATCTCGCCGATATCGTGTCCATCAACTTCGCTAACCCCCCAGCCGAAGCTCTCCCACTTGGCGACCAATGGTTCCAGCGCCATCTCACGGCTGATCGGACCGGTCTCCTGGTATTTGTTGTAATCCAGGATAGCAGTCAGGCGATGGGCATTGAAATGGGCGGCGGCCATGGCAGCCTCCCAGATTTGACCTGCTTCACACTCGCCATCTCCCAGCAGGACATAGACCTGGTAATCCAGCTGATTGATGCGTCCACCGAGGATGTGGCCCAATCCTAAGGAGAGGCCCTGACCCAAGGAGCCAGTCGTGGCTTCTACACCTGGTAGCATACCCTGGATGGGGTGACCCTGTACCGGGCTGCCGATCTGGCGCAGCTGCCATAAGAGTTGGCGATCAAAATACCCGGCTCGGGCCAGAGCCGCGTACAGCAGTGGGGCGGCATGTCCTTTGCTCATAATGAAGCGGTCCCGCTCAGGCCACCAGGGTTCATCTGGGCGGTAGCGCAAAATGCCACCGAAGAAGAGAGCGGTCAGGATCTCGACTGCGGAGAAGGAGCTCGAAGGGTGACCTGATCCGGCTTTGGTGGTCATGTCGAGGATATCCAACCGTAAATCCCGGGCGATCCCTTTCAAGGCTTTTAATTTGTCTTCATTTAAATCAATACCGCTCATATAATCTCCAAAAGGTGGTTTTGTAAAAAACTACATGGTCAATCTTTTTTCATATTAAGGCTCATGCCGCATCTAAACTTCGATTGAAACCTGTCAGGTCTTGATTGTTATCAGAAAGAATAATCCAAATAGAAGAGTTTTTAAGAACTCTGTGTTCTCTGTGAACTCTGTGGTTTAGAATGCAAGAAGAGGAATGATGCATGCATGATCATTGTTGGCTGAGGAACTCCTCCACTCGCTTGGCATTGGGCAGCGCGGGAATTACACCCTGGGTGAGGGCAGTCAGCGCGCCGACTGCATTGGCGTATCTCAAGGCAGCTTCAAGTTGTTCTGGGGAAAACTCTGCGGTTCTCTGACCAGTCGCGACCAGCTGGGTCAGCAATCCGGCGACGAAGGCATCCCCACAACCGGTGGCATCGACGGTCTTAACCTTAAATCCAGGTACGAAAGCACCCTCCCGCCCGTTGTAGAAGTAGCTGCCCCCAGAGCCCAAAGTGACCACGCACAGTTTTGGACCATGCGATAACAGGATTTTAGAGCCGCTTTCCAGTTCCTCGCGGCCAGTGAGCAAGGCTAACTCTGTCTGGTTGACTTTGACCAAATCGACATATGGAAGCATGGTCATAACACGTTGGTGGGCCTGCTCTTCACTGGACCATAAAGCCGGGCGGTAATTCACATCGAAAGAGATCAGTGCACCGGCCTCATGGGCGATTTCAACCGCTCTGGTGGCAGCACTGCGGATGGGTTCATCGATCAGGCTCAGCGACCCAAAATGTAGCCAGGCTGTAGACTGGAGAAGTGGAAGGGGCAGTTCCTCCGGCTGGAGCAGCATATCAGCACCCGGATTGCGGTAGAAGACGAATTCCGCGCTGTGCACATCTGGCATGGCGATGAATACAAGGGTTGTGCGAGCTTCTGCATCAAAACGCATGCCCTGCGTGTCCACCCCCTCATTCTTTAATACAGTCTCAAGGTAATGACCGAAGGGATCCTGCCCGACTTTTCCAATGAAGCCGCTCTGTGAATCAAGCCGGGCCGCGGCGACGGCTACATTGGCTGGCGCTCCCCCTGGTTTGGGGCGGAAAGCGGACACTTCGGTCATCCCCCGGCCGATCTCGGCGGGGAACATGTCAATCAGCAATTCGCCAAGACAAAGGATGTCCATCCAGGGGGCTCCTTTCGAGGATTATTCATGCAGCTCGTTAAATAAAGAATAGCGATCGGCGCGGTAGTAGATGCGCAGGAATTCAACTGGCGTTTTACCAGGTGAATACGAGACTCGTTCGATGAACAACAGGGCGTTTAACGGGTTGATTTCAAGCAAATTGGCTAATTCACCTGGCGCCAATAAGGCCTGAATGACCTGTTTGGCGGAGGTAATGCGGATGCCGTAATCTTTTTCCAGGATCTCTCTCAGGGGCTGCTGTGCGTAATCGTGCTGGAGCACGCCAGGACAATAACTGTGCACCAGGTATGATTCTTCAATGCTCATCGGTTCACCATCCGCCAGGCGTAACCTGCGCAGGCAGGCCAGCTGTTCTCCTGGGGGAAGATTTAATTTCTCGGCGATATCTTCCGCGGCGGGGGATAATTCAGCGGAAAGGACTTTCGTTCCTGGGGTGAAGCCGCGCTGGCGCATGTCCTCTGTGAAGCTAATGATGCGCATCATTGATTGCTCCAGGGTGGGGTGGGCGACGAAACTGCCGCGACCACGCTGGCGGTAGATCAAGCCTTCATTAACCAGCATATCCAGTACCTGGCGGATGGTATTGCGGCTGACCTGGAAGCTGTCGATCAGTTCAGTCTCAGTGGGAATCAGATCGCCTGGCTGCCATTCGCCGCGCTGGACCTTTCCGCGCAGAATTTCGTAGAGCTGCTGGTAGAAGGGGAGTTTGCTATCGCGATCGATCGTTTCGGGAATCATGTAGATGAATGTGAGCTTGACAGCGGTGACTAATTATACTAATATACCAACATTCTAATATTAAATGAGGATTCGGAGAAAGTCAAGGAAATAATTCATTAATATGATTGACAGGCGGAAAAATACTGCTATAATTTAGTTTGTTGGTGCAACAAATTATTGGGGTGGTAACCTTTTTTCACGGATTTTTTGATTTTATACGTACGTACAGCTGGTTGTAGGACAAAACTACATCATCTTTGTGAGCGTATCGGGATCAAATGGATTATCTGGCAGGAGAATCCAGCACAAATCAATATAGATTTCGCACCGGCGACCAGGCCCTCGTTCGCCAAATTAACTTAGCCGTTATCATGCATCATTTGCGTGAACACGCGCCCATCTCGCGGGCCGCACTGGCGGAAATGACTGGTCTCAACAAAACAACTGTCTCCAGCCTGGTTCGGGAGTTGATCGATCGTCAGTACGTACGTGAAATTGGCTTTGAAAAACCACAAAGCGGTCGCGGAGCCGGACGACTGGCGATGCTCCTCAGCCTGAATCCAGAAGCTGGATACATCGTCAGCATGGAACTCGGTGTGGATTACTTGATGGCGATCTGCACGAATTTTGCCCCCAAGACTATCTGGCAGTACACCGAAGAAATTGATCCAGATATGGGCCAGCAAGTCATCTTTGACCGATTGCTGGCCCTTTTGTATCAAGGGCTAAATGTCGGCAGTGAATACTGCCAGAACTTACTCGGTGTGGCAGTAGGTGTTCCAGGCTTGGTAGATCAGACCAGCGGGACGTTATTATTCGCACCCAATCTGCGCTGGGAAAATGTACCCCTGCGCGCCAAGCTGCAGGGATTGATAGAAGCACCCCTGATAATTGAAAACGAAGCAAAATTGGCTGCTCTGGGTGAGCATTACTTCGGCGCAGCTCGGGGGTTTAACGAGGTGTTGTACCTCAGTGCAGGGGTAGGACTCGGCGGTGGTATCGTTCACGACGGTCAAGTATTCAGCGGGGTGACAGGTTTCGGATCTGAATTTGGGCATATGACCATGGATCCGGATGGCGAGATTTGCAACTGCGGCAACCGCGGCTGCTGGGAAACCCAGGTCAGCCAGCGGGCGCTGTTCGCTTATTTACGGCGGGCAGCTGGGCAAGGCAATGAGACTGTGCTGACCGAGATGACCAGTGGAAATCTGGGGGCGCTGACTGTCCCGATGGTGGTAGAAGCTGCCCAGCAAAATGACCGCTTAACACTGGAGGCGTTGGAGGTGCTCGGCCATCATCTGGGGATCGGGATCGCCTCACTGGTAAACGCGCTAAATCCAGAGTTGGTTGTTTTCGGGGGTATTTTAAGCCTGGCCAGTGGTTATTTAATCCCGGTAATAGAAAAAGAGGTCCAGCGGCGGGCTTTGCGCTGGAACAGAGAAGCCATCAAAGTGGTCGTGGCGAGTCACGGCCAGGAAGCGAGTGTGATGGGCGGCGTAGCCAGGATCTTCCAAGCGGTTTTGGTTGAGCCAAATATGGTTGCAGGACAGCCTGCTGGTGCATTTCCGATGGTTAACGCCTGAATTGAAATCCAGAATCTAAAGTAGTTGAAAGGAGGTGATGCAAAGAGAGCACCGATACATATTCCAAATCCAAGATAAACGCTTACTACAACAAAAACTTTACTAAATGGAGGAGATACACATGTTGAAAAAAACACTATTTGGCTTGACGCTGATCCTCGTTATCGCATTGGCTGCCTGTGCACCAGCTGCGACCGAAGCGCCCGCTGAAGAAGCCCCTGCAGAAGAAGCTCCCGCAGAGGAAGCGCCAGCGGAAGAAATGCCCGCGGTGGAAGAAATTAACATCATGTGGGCGCAGTGGGACCCGGCCGACTACCTGCAGCAGATCGGCAACATGTACGAAGAGGACACCGGCATCAAGGTCAACGTGGTCCAGGAACCCTGGGATTCGTTTTTAACTCGCTTCTCGACCGAGATGGCGGCTAAGGGCGATACCTGGGACATGGTGGTCGGCGACAGCCAGTGGCTGGGCCAGGGCTCAACGGAAGGTTGGTATGTCAACATGACCGATTTCCTGGTTGGAGAGGGCATCGCCGACACGGT
>CALBUI010000152.1 GCA_937968125.1 uncultured Anaerolineales bacterium
GAGGATCTGCTGGCAGCTCGCGAGGAGCTTCCTGAGGTGCTCAACAGCACAGTTGACCCGGAAGCTCTAATTGAATACAGCATTTTTGGTATATGCGAAAACTGGCCGGTGGAAGAAGCAGGAGCCTGGGTCAAAGAGCCGGTGGTCAGCGACATACCAACTTTATTGTTGGCGGGTGAGTTCGATCCAGTGACACCGCCGGAGTACGGCCAGCTGGTGGCCAGCCATCTGAGCCAGGGCTATTTCTTTGAAGTACCCGGAATCGGGCACGATATCACCGGAGCCAGCGCCTGCGCCCGGGAGATGGCAGGGGCATTTCTGAATGATCCCAGCCAGACCCCAGATGCCAAATGCATTGAAGACACGCCAGACCTGGTTTTTGACATACCGACCGCTTCAGCTGAATTGATCCTGGAACCTTTTTCTGATGAGGCCCGCGGCTTCAGCGGATTGGTGCCCGTCGGCTGGCGGGAATTGGCTCCCGCCAACCTGCTGCGCGAAAGTTCCTCGCTCGATCCGACCTATTTCGTACTGGAAGCCAAACTGGGATCAGCAGGAGATTTACTCACCGATCTGTCGAGTCAGTTGGGGTTAGAGGAGATTTTAGAGCCTCTGGCGACAAAAGATATCGGTAATTTTACCTGGAGTTTCTACACCTTCGAGCGCAGAGGTAATCCGGTCGACCTGGCGCTGGCTGAGGACAGTGAGAAAGCCTACTTCGTGTTCATGATGTCTGCGGAGGAGGAGCGCGAGGCACTGTACGTGCAGCTCTTCCTGCCGGCGGTGGAGGCGATGGCGCCAGCTGGGTAGATTGAATAAATGGTTGGAGGGTGCGAACCTCATTGCGCACCCTCTTAGTAATTTTGAATATATGGCTGCAATTGCTCAAGCGAGATTTGCAATCCCCGAGTTGCCTTTATCGCAGCCGATAAATACAACAAAGGACCCCGACCGATTGGCCGGGGTCTGTATTGAATTAAGATCACAGTTTAGGGGGCATCTCTCCCGGGACCCAGCAAGGGGCAGCTGAAGAAGTGATCTCCATCATCCTGGTATCCATTCTCGTTGACATCAACCCACCAGCGACCGCCTCGGTATCCGGGATCTCCAGGTCCGAACTCGGTCTCTAAACCACCGCCTTCAAGTGGAACAAGCTGCTGGAATTTGCCCTGCATGGGTAGGGGATCAGCGGTGACGATGGAATCGTAGTAAAGGCCCTGGCCGGTGACGAAGATGACTGGGCCATCTCCCCGGCCACCCTCGCCGCCGCGCTTGGCGCTGGCTACGGTTGGGATAGCTAACAGCAAAACCAGCACGAAAATTAGCAATATGGTGCTTCTCTTTTTATTCATTCTAAATCTCCTTAAGGTCATGAATTAATTTCGGGTAAGTTTTTACTTGAACTGCTTGGGATATTGCTATCGTTTTTATCAACCACCTCCTTCCAATTGCGGTCAGGGTCGCCTGATTTGGATCCTCTGGAAATATTAGAGGCGTAACCCTGAAAGATATGGGATCCTACAGTCTTTATTCGGTAACCCTAATTTAGCGAAAGGAGATTACGGAATTCTTACAAATGGGATACAAGAATCTTAATCAACTCCAGGAGTTGATGGTGTAGGGCTATTTACTCCGCGTCGTCCCCGATTCCCCTCTCCTCATTTGAAATTACCTGGCAGCAAAGGCCCAGATGGTAGATCGTGCTACGCTTTTCGACCAGGTCGGGTATATTTGCCGCTCGCTGATTTTTATGTACTGGGTTTGATCTCGACAGGTGAAATAAAAACTTGCTTATTGCTGAAATACTTGGATTCTTTGACTTGCAACCGACAAAACGCGATAATCTTTCTGCGGGATGTACCAATCGAGGCCGCAGTAATGGGTTCATTGGATGGAACCGATTACTGCTGGTTCCATAGCACAAGAAAGGAGGCAAGAACGGTGGGTACATTGCTGGCCGGGCGATATGCCCGGGATCGGCGATATCGAAAAATGCAAGGCGGCCATCTGGTATTTCTATCTACGCGATTTTGAACATTTATTCTGTGAAAACGATAAGTATCTTAAATCGATCAAGTTATTAAATTAATGCCAAAAGACGATTCTCACCCACGTTTCAAGTTTGTGCGCAGCGCCATAAGAGAAGACCTGCTCTATTTCGCCGCCCCTGCGCTGTTGGTTTTTACCGCGGGGCTGGTGGTCAGCTCGCTGGAAGGGTATGGAAACTTGATGGGAAAACTGTGGCAGCTGGTCAACCAACCCGGGAATCTGTCCTCGCTCTCGTGGCAAAACATGCTCGGGTTGGCCCTGTATGTGATTGGATTGACAATTGCCATCGTGGCCCAGTATATGCTGCAACGATCTTACGCTCCGACCCTGGTGATCAGGGAAGATCACCAACTCGTCACGCACGGCATCTACCGCTATACGCGGCATCCGGTCTATCTGGGAGTGATCATCGCTATTGTCGGTCTGCCAATATTCGCCTCGAGCCTGTATGGTCTCTTGATTATGTTCGCCCTGATCCCGATCTTTCTTTACCGGATCAAGATGGAGGAAAGACTGCTGACTGAAGAATTCGGCGATGCTTACCAGACATACCAGGAGACGACGAGCAAACTGGTGCCATTTATCTATTGAGATGAAACTCGTCTGAAACCGATCTAGTGTCGGATTAGCGACCAGGTAAATTCTCTGCCCATAGATTAGTAAAAAATCCTCGCGATTGAATTTCCAGCAGGGTATTGACAACTAGGAAGATTCTTAATTTAATCTAGAGTACTTTAGAATGTAAAGTTCTCTGTAAATTGAAGGAGTAAGCAATGAGTACCATGTCGGACTTGAAGAAAATTGAAGTCAACACTTTCCAGATGATCTTCCTCTCGGACGGTCTTCTAGATATCTACCTGGGATTGACGCTGATCCCTTATATAACCTGGATTTACAGCGATTGGGCTTGGAGCGGGATCTTGAATGGGGTGGTGTTCGTCCTGTTCTTCCCACTGTTTCTGTACCTGAAGAAACGGATCGTTGCCCCGCGAGTTGGCATGATCAAGCCCGGGCCAGCCCGACGCAGGAAGATGAATCTCCTGGTTCTGGCAACCATTCTGGCTGTGCTGGTGACGATTGCGATGATCGTCTTCACAGGCAGGGCAGGGGGTGCAGCTTCTCGAATGGTGGCTGGCATCCCCATGGTATTCTGGGCGTTTAGCCTGGCGGCAGTTTTAATTACCTCTATCGTCGCCTGGCTGATCGATTGGCCGCGCTTGATCGTCTATGGATTACTGGTTGCGATAACGATTCCTGTGGATGCAGTATATTTCTTGAAGTCGGGAAGGATTCCTCTAACGGTGATCCCCATGCTGGTCATGGTGGGCACCGGGATCTACATGCTGGTCCGGTTTTTACGACGCTACCCGCTGCCGCAGATGGGTGAGATGGCATGAGTCAGGAGGTTGAGGAACGTAAAGAGTTTCTGCCCATCCTGGAAAACCTGGATCGGGTGATCCACTCGCCCGCGCGATTGATGATCTTGACTTTTCTGTACGTGGTGGAGGAGGGAGACATGGTTTACCTGCACAACCAGACCGGGTTGACTTGGGGCAACCTGTCGGCCAATGTTCAGAAGCTGAAAGAGGCCGGCTATGTGGAGGTTAAGAAGAGTTTTGTGGATGATCGCCCTCAGACCTGGGTCAGATTGACGGATGAGGGCCGGCAGGCTTTCCGGGATTACCGGGGGCAGATGAAAGGTGTGCTGGACGATCTGCCGGATTAACGCGCTATTTGCTCTGTTTTCTCACAAATCACTGGTAGGGGCGAAGCATTCGATTTATAAGACCGCGTAGCCATAGACTACGATCGAATGCTTCGCCCTTACAACAGTTTGTACTTAATCAAAGATGTCTTGAACCAGCAATAAACACCTGTCCCCGCCTGGGGGAAGTCAAGACCTGTTGGAGCGTGTACTCTCACCCACAGATAAAATCTTCTACATTGCATAAAAAAAGAAAACACCTCTTGACTTTTGTATACATACATGATAGTATGTATATATTGGAGGCACCATGAGACGAACCCAGGAAGAAGCCGAACAGACCAGGCAAGACTTGCTGGATGCGGCACTGACCATTTTCAGCCAGAAAGGCTACACCGCCACCCGCCTGGAGGATATTGCACGGACGGCAGGCGTCACC
>CALBUI010000153.1 GCA_937968125.1 uncultured Anaerolineales bacterium
TGAAGGTGCAATAGAGAAAGAGGAGATCAGACTAGAGGGGGAAAGAGAAGCTATTATCGCAGACCAACAATACCCGATGTATAAGTACCTGGTTTATTCTTATTTATCTAGGGGTGTTTATATCGAGCAAGTCAAAAATTGGTTCGATTCATTCTCGCGTGAGCAAATCCTGATTCAAAAAAGCGAGGATTTCTTCAGTAATCCACAGGAAGTCTATTCTCGAGTGTTGGCATTCTTGGGACTGCCAGACTTAAAATTGGAAAATTTCGAGATTATTAATCCCGGCCGTTATGAAGAGATGGCTGCAAGTACTAAGAACAAATTAAAAGAATATTTCAACCCATATAATCACGAGTTATATGAGTTTCTTGGAAATAACTTTGGATGGTAAGTTTTATTGATAACGATAAATCGAAGAAATTTAGTTATGAAAACTAGTTCTGAGCTGGAAATTAAGCAGGATGTACGCAAGTTTTATGATGACATCGGATGGCAGGAAATTGGTGAAGGTGTCTACCAAAACGCGCGTTACGAAGATTTACGCCCTGTTTCATGGGAATATATCCACAAATGCCACTTGCGCGTTGGCAGGCATTTGATTCCGGAAGGACGGTTACTTCTGGATGCTGGCTCAGGACCAATCCAATATCCAGAATACCTGGAATATTCCCAAGGTTACCAGGCGAGGGTATGTGCAGACATTTCAATCGTGGCTCTCAAGGAGGCTCGACAAAGGATTGGAGATCGAAGTTCGGGCGGTTCTGGTTTATTCGTAGTCGCCGATATCGCCAATTTGCCTTTCAGGAGGGATGCTTTTGATGGTGTTGTTTCACTGCATACCATACACCATCTCCCGATTGAGGAGCACAAACAGGCCTATCAAGAAGTGTACCGGGTGCTTGCTCCAACAAACTCGGCAGTGGTGGTCAACGGATGGCAAGATTCTGTTTTAATGCGATATTTCGTCAGGCCCATAAAATGGAGGAATCGCACTCGAAAGAGAATCAGGAAAAGCATTAAAAATCTGCGCGATGGTCGCTCGAACTCCAGTGACACCGGCCCAAAGCCCAAGGGAAAAGGCACTTTCGTGAGCAAACATGATGCCGAATGGCTTAAAAAAGAAGTTGGATCGCTGATGCAGGTGGAAATTTTCGTCTGGCGGAGTGTCAGTGTTCGTTTCCTGCGAGAATATATAAACCCTGACTTGGGAGGCAAATGGCTGCTTCAAAAATTGTATGACCTGGAAGAACGCTACCCACATTTCTTCGGTGAATACGGGCAGTACCCCATGATCGTGATCAAGAAAGATTAATTGGTGAGGAAATGGATTCAGCAACGGATTGGAAAAATCAAGTCATACTCGTGACCGGTGGGACGGGTTCCTTCGGGAAAAAATTCATCGAAGCCATGCTAAGGGATTATCACCCTCAAAAGATAATCGTCTTCAGCCGCGATGAATTGAAACAACACGAAATGAGAATCAGCGGGTTTGATCACCCAGACCTGCGCTATTTTATTGGGGATGTGCGTGATTTGAACAGGCTGCGCAGAGCCATGCAAGGAGTCGATATTGTCGTTCACACTGCTGCCCTGAAACAAGTGCCAGCCTGTGAATACAATCCAATGGAAGCGATCAAGACCAATGTTTTGGGCAGCAGCAACGTCATTGAGGCTGCGTTGGATACTGGCGTCAAAAAGGTGATGGCGCTCAGCACGGATAAAGCTGTTAACCCAATCAACCTGTACGGTGCCACCAAGCTGGCCGCGGAGAAACTTTTCGTTCAGAGCAATGCCTATGCCGGCGGTACTGCGACCCGCTACAGCAGTGTGCGGTATGGAAATGTGGTTGGCAGCCGGGGCAGTGTCATCCCGGTATTCTTGAGACAGAAGAACAAAGATAAACTCACCATCACGGATGAACGGATGACGCGTTTCTGGATCACCCTGGATCAAGGGATAAGATTCGTCATCCGCTGTATTGAGCAGATGCAGGGTGGCGAGGTTTTCGTGCCGAAAATCCCCAGCATGAAGGTGGTTGATGTGGCCAGGGTAGTTGCGCCTGAGGCGGAGCTGGAATCGATCGGCATCCGGCCAGGTGAGAAATTGCATGAGGTACTAATTCACGAGGATGAGGCCAGGCTGACGCTCGAATTGGACGACATGTTTGTCGTACAACCCTCCGAAGCTTTGTGGTTCGGACATGCTTGGCAAGATATTGGCAAACCTCTCCCGGATGGATATCGATTTTCCAGTGATAATAATTCTGAGTGGTTGACGATTGATCAGCTGCGTGAAATTGTATCCATGGTCAAAGCTGAACAGTTTGAGAGTTCCAGCTGAAAAATTATTTGGATGATTATCTGTTTTTATTCACCGGTAGCAGTACCGCAAGTGGTTTTAACTACTTACAGATAGGATGCGGATACTGGTTACCGGAGCCAGCGGCCTGCTTGGCCTGAACACAGCTCTTGAAGCCAGCCAGCAGCACGAGGTATTCGGTAGTGTAAACAAGAATGAAATCAAAACCACAGCCTTCACCGTAATTCAGTCAGATTTGACTGAACCAGGCGCTCTGGATCGTTTGATCGAAGAGAGCCAACCTGAGTGGGTGATCAACTGTGCGGCACTTGCGAACCTCGATGACTGTGAGGCCAATCCGGCTCTGGCCGAAAAATTGAATAGCGAACTACCTGAAAAACTGGCTAATTATGTCGCCAAGGGCGGAGCGCGCCTGGTGCATCTATCAACCGACGCGGTTTTTGATGGTGAGCATGGGAATTACTCCGAGGAGGATGAACCTAATCCGCTCAGTTTGTACGCCAGGACAAAACTGTCTGGGGAAAAGGCAGTACTGGCCGCTAATCCGGAAGCCATTGTAGCAAGAGTCAACCTGTTTGGGTGGAGTTTGAGTGGGAAAAGAAGCCTGGCGGAGTGGTTTGTGAACAATTTATCCGCAGGAAATAACATCAAGGGATTCACGGATGTATATTTCTGTCCATTGTTGGTCACGCACCTGGCAAATTTATTATTCAAGATGCTTGAATTAGAGTTACATGGTCTTTATCACGTGGTCTCAAGTGAATGTTCTAACAAGTATGATTTTGGGGTGAGGCTGGCAAGGTTATTCGGGTTCGAAGAATCATTAATCGAGCCAGCTTCGGTTTCCCAATCCGGTTTGAGTGCGGCCAGATCTCCAAAGCTAACGTTGAAAGCTGACAAGCTCATCCAGGAGCTCGGTGCACCAACGCCCGGGTTGGCAGAAGGACTCGCAGGATTTTTCTCCCAGTACGAGAACGGATATCCTGAATTCATCAAGGGTATGAAAGTCTAATTTACATATCAGGAGGAGAGTATGGAAATTGAGATTGGTTCGCACTTAATTGGTGAAGATCACCCGACATATTTCATCGCAGACATCTCTGCCAATCATGATGGTGAATTAGAGCGAGCCAAGTTGTTAATCCAATTAGCCGCTGAATCTGGTGCAGACGCGGCGAAATTTCAAAATTTCCGTGCTCCTGAAATTGTCTCTGATTATGGTTTTCGCGGGATGGAGGGACAGATTTCACACCAATCTACCTGGAAGAAGAGTGTCTTCGAGGTATACGAGAGAGCTTCAATTCCATTCGAATGGACGCCAATCCTTAAAGAAAAATGTGACCAAGTCGGCATCGACTACTTCTCATCACCATATGATTTTGATGCGATCGATATGCTCGATCCGTATGTGCCAGCTTACAAAGTCGGTTCAGGTGAAATTACCTGGTTGGAAGCTTTAGAAAGGATGGCGAAGCTGGGCAAGCCAGTCATCCTGGCTACCGGAGCATCAGATATCGGTGATGTTCAAAGGGCTGTTCACACCATATTGAAGATCAATCCCCAGCTGGTGCTGATGCAGTGCAACACTAACTACACTGCCAGCGAGGAAAATTTCGATCATATTCATTTACGAGTATTAAAAACTTTCCAGGTGATGTTTCCAGATGTTATTCTGGGGTTATCAGACCATACATTTGGTCCAACCACGGTGTTAGGCGCCATAGCACTGGGCGCACGCGTTATAGAAAAGCATTTTACGGACGATAATGATCGAATCGGACCTGATCATCCCTTCTCCATGTCCCCAGCAACCTGGCGAGACATGGTTGACCGAACCCGGGAGCTGGAACGGGCACTCGGCTCTGCGGATAAACGGGTAGGCGAAAATGAACAAGAGACGGTCGTCATTCAGAGGCGCTGCCTGCGTGCTGCCAGGGACATTGCCAAAGGGGAAAACCTCTCCCGGGAAATGATCACCGTGTTGAGGCCAGCGACAAAGGGGGCAATTTATCCCTATGAGATCGATCAAGTGGTCGGTACCAAGGCGATAACTGACATCAAAGCTGGCGAAGAACTGCGCTGGACCCATTTAGGCGATTAATCTTCTGACTCGATTCCATTGACCCGCCTAATTTATTTCTCAAGAGATTATACAAACCACGATCTGCGCTTCCTTTCGGCTTTGGCCAGGACAGATTATGAGGTTTACTTCCTCAGGTTAGAGCGCAGGCGAGAACAACTCGAAGATCGTCCACTACCTATCGAAGTTCGCCAGGTTAAATGGGCTGGGGGCAAGCGAACGGTCAGTCTAGTAGATGGTCCCAATCTACTTTCAGATTTGCGCAGGGTTATCAAGGAAATCAAGCCTGACCTAATCCATGCCGGGCCGATCCAGCGGGGAGCTTTACTTGTAGCATTAACGGGCTTCCGACCCTTGATCAGTGTTTCATGGGGCTACGATCTCCTGCATGATGCCGATCGCAATATGTTTTGGGGTAATGCGACCCGGTTCACTCTCAAGCGAAGCGTGATATTAATTGGTGATTGCGACACGGTGCGGAATAAAGCTGTTGAATATGGAATGCCTAACGAAAGAATTGTCACATTTCCTTGGGGAATTGAGCTTAATTCGTTTGTACCTGGGGAATTCCCATTTCAGGGGAGTCATCAATTCACTTTGTTATCGACTCGGAATTGGGAACCTATTTATGGTGTGGAAATTCTAGCTAAGGCATTTGTCAAGGCTGCTCAGCAAAACGAAGAGTTGAGACTGATCATGTTAGGCAATGGCTCATTAGCAAACCAGCTGCGACAAATCTTCACCCGTGGGGGAGTCCTGGATCGAGTAATTTTTCCTGGCCAGGTAACCCACACAGATTTGCCGAATTATTTCAGGATGACGGACGTTTACGTGAGTGCCTCACGTACGGATGGGAGTTCAATTTCGTTGATAGAAGCGTTTGCCAGCGGGAGACCCGCAATCGTCTCCGATATTCCCGGAAACCGGGAATGGGTCGAGCCAGGCAAGAATGGTTGGTGGTTCAATGATGGCGAAGAGGCTGACCTCACGAAAGCCATCCTCTACGCTGATTCCCAACGCCAGAATTTTCCGGAAATGAGCAAGGCAGCCCGTCAAACCGCCGAGGGGAGAGCAGATTGGGACAAGAATTTTCAAATGCTCCTATCGGCATATGAGGCAGTTTTAGCTCAATATTAATGAGAACCCACAAACCAAAATCAGGAAAAGTTGTTGCTTTGATCCAGGCCAGAATGAGCGCCTCTCGCTTGCCTGGCAAAGTGCTGTTGAACATTGACGGAAAACCAATGCTGGCGCGCGTCGTAGATCGCTCCCGTCGCTCCGAAATTATCGATAAGGTAGTCGTTGCAACCAGCCAGGATGAAGCTGATGATCCGATCGACGTGTATTGCAGCCAACAAGGAATTGATTGTTATCGAGGCAGTTTACATGATGTCCTTGATCGCTGTTATCAAGCAGCCAAGAATTTTTCAGCCAATGTTGTTGTACGAATAACGGCGGATTGCCCAATTATCGATCCATTACTAATCGATCAGACCCTGGCTGCTTTCTATGGAAGTGGGCCTTCTTTAATCACAGAAAAAACCTCGACCCAACCACAATTCACGACTGCCGCTGAACCGGCCTGGGATTTTGCAGCCAATCGGCTGCCACCACCTTGGAAGCGCACCTTCCCGATTGGACTTGATACTGAGATTTGCACATTCAATGCATTGGAGACCGCCTGGCATGAAGCAGACCAGCCTCACCCACGGGAGCACGTGATGCCATTCCTGTATGAGAATGACCAGCGCTTTCGGATTCTTCTGGTCAACCATGAACCTGATTGGGGAAGTTTACGGTGGACGGTTGATACCCAGCAGGATTTGGAACTGATCCGGGAAGTTTACAACCGCTTCGGGGACAGAGATGATTTCTCCTGGCTGGAGGTGCTCGAATTATTCCAAAGGGAGCCAGCACTTTCAGCCATCAATGCCGAAGTTATTCACAAGCATTATCGGGATATCGAGAAGGTCGACGAGTAGGGAGAATTTTTGAATGACATTTTTGACGGTTTTCACTGCACCGAAACCATTTACGAATCCGCATATCGCCACCATCCAAAGAAACGCGATCCAATCCTGGATGCATCTGGGACCTGAGGTTGAAGTGCTATTAATGGGCGACGAGCAGGGAATGGCCGAGGTTTCCAAAGAATTCAATATCCGTCATTTTCCAGATGTGAAGTGCAGTGATGAAGGAACACCTTACATCAATTCGATGTTTGACTTTGCCAGGCAGACCAGCGACGCGCCATACCTGGGGATATTAAATGCCGATATCATGTTGATGCCAGATTTCGTGGAAGCTACAAGACAGGTCGGTTCTCTGGCAGATAATTTCCTTTTTCTCGGCAGGCGGTATGACCTGGACGTAAAGGAAGAGCTCGATTTCTCTTCGGGTTGGGAAGTGCGTTTACGGGAGCAAGTTGAACAGAAAGGCACACTGCATGGTCCAGTGGGGAGCGACTATTTTCTGGTGCCGCGAGATTTACTGACAGATATGCCCGAATTCGCGATTGGGCGTTCTGGTTGGGATAACTGGACAATTTATCACGCGGTTACTTCCGGCTGGCAGGTGGTCGATGTAACCCGTTCAGCGATGATCGTGCACCAAAATCATGATTACAGCCATCTTCCAGGAAATAAACCGCCTTATGATCTACCCGAGACGAAGAAAAATATATCCATCGCGGGTGGAATGAAATCGATGTTTACCATTCTTGAGGCTAACAGGATTCTTGTTGACGGTGAGCTCAAGCCTGCACCGATGAGCACCCCCAAGCTTCTGCACCGGTTAGAGCTGCTGATCACAAAGGACGAGCTCGATGGTCCCCGGAAATCAATTGTACGTTGGTTGAAGAAAACCCGGCGAAAATACGAACGCGATCTCTAACGCAATTATAAAACTTACCAATATGCCAGAAACACTTACTCAATGTCCGTTGTGCAATGATGAACGCAGCACATTGTTTGACCAAAGAGATTTTCGCGGCCATGTGGTAACGAACAGGTTGTGTATAAATTGTGGTTTCGTCTACCAATCCCCTAGGATGACTGAAGATGAGCTGCATTTGTTTTATCAAGCTGAGTATCGCCAGATTTACCAAGGAGACGAAGGACCCAATCAGAGGGACATCGCTGTCCAAGAGGCAAGGGCTAAATCAATAGTTAATCTTCTGG
>CALBUI010000154.1 GCA_937968125.1 uncultured Anaerolineales bacterium
GGTACAGCAGCTTGATAATTTCCACGCGCTGCTGGACGCCAACAGGGATATCTTTGACATATATATCCGGATCAACTTCAAGGTGGTATTGCTCTGAAATTTCGCGGATGCGCTCAGCCATTGTCTTGCGATCCAGGAAGCCAGCTGCGCGCAGCATCTCATCACCCAGCATGACATTTTCAGTGACCGTGAATACAGGCACCAACATAAAATGCTGGTGCACCATACCAATGCCCACTTCGATGGCGTCGCTGGGTGAATACATCTGTTTCTTTTCGCCGCGCACGAAAATTTCGCCGGCGTCCGGCTGGTATAACCCGTATAAGATGTTCATCAAGGTTGTTTTTCCTGCTCCATTTTCCCCCAGCAGGGCGTGTACCTCACCTTGTTCTAACGTGAGGTCGATACTATCATTTGCCAACACACCTGGGAATACCTTGGTAATCCCTTTGAGCTCTAAAATCGGTGCCATAGTCACCTCGTTGTATGGTTATGATGGTAGATGATTGGTTGATGCTTGAAATTCTACCACAGCCAATGCCCTCTAATTTCGGCTCAATGAAGGGTGTCAGGACATGCATTGGTCCAAAATAAGGAGATATTTTGGTGGTTGCGGGTCTTCTTAAACCTCCAGTTTTCGCATTAATAAAAAATTTCAATTACAAAAAAAGCAGGAGCCAAGATTCCCTGGCTCCTGCCTTGTATATCATTTGCTCAGTCTGGAAATCCCATGATTAGGGTGCGGTCTGGATATCGCCAGCGATGATGCCCCTGATCAAATCAGGAAGGGCATCCTTGACATCATCCGATACCATGCTTTCCAGGTTGTTGAAGGGTGCCAGGCCGACACCGTTGTTATCCAGGTTGCCGACAAAGATGCCACCTTCATAGCTGCCATCCAGTACAGATCTTGTGGTCAGGAACACAGCCACATCCATGTTCTTCAGAACCGAAGTGAGGATCACATCCGCGAACTCGGGAGCGCTGACGGACATATCGGTGTCAACACCGACGATGTAAGCGTTGCCGCGCTCCTGCACTGCAGCCGCGGTCCCCAGACCAACGGGACCAGCCACGGGCATGATGATGTCTGCGCCTTCGTCCATCAGGCTCTCGCCTAAGGCGCGACCATCGTCCGTGCTCTCAAAGTTGCCGGTGAACAGGCCTTCTTGCGTGGCCGGATCCCAACCAAGCACTTGTACATCTGTGCCGTTCTGCTGGTTGTAGTAATCCACACCGTACCAGAAGCCGTCCATGAAGACGGTCACCGGCGGGATGGGGATGCCGCCGAAGGTGCCAACTGTACCGGTCTGGGTTGTGCCAGCTGCCACGTAGCCAGCCAGGAAGGCGGCCTGGTCGGTGGCGAAGTTCAGCTCGACGATATTGTCGTAAGGTATCTTGTTGCCCTCTGCATCGAAGTAAGCGAAGTCGATGATGGCGAACTTCTGGTCGGGGTTGGCTTCAGCAGCGATGGCCGTATCCGCGCCGAGCAAGAAGCCGACCGTGACGATCAGGTCGCAGCCTTCCTCAATGAAGGCGTTGATATTGGGCGCGTAATCGGTCTGCTGCTGCGATTCGAGGAACTTGACTTCTCCACCAAAGACCTCCTCACCTCTCTCTACGCCTTTCCAGGCGGTGGCGTTGAAGGTCTTGTCGTCGATGCCGCCCACATCCGTCACCTGGCAGACCTTGAAGCCTTCGGGGGCAACGATCGGTTCAACACCGGGAGTGCTGGGGATTGCGCCAGCGATGATGCCATCTATCAAGCCAGGGAGAGCATCCTTGACAGCATCCGGGACCATGCTATCCAGCTCGTTGAAGGACGCCAGGCCGACACCATTGTTATCCAAGGTGCCGACAAAGATGCCGCCTTCATAAGTGTCTTCAATCACCGATTCTGTGGTCAGGAATACGGCCACATCCATGTTCTTCAACACCGAAGTGAGGATCACATCGGCGAACTCGGGGGCGCTGACGGACATATCAGTGTCGACACCGACGATATAAGCGTTGCCGCGCTCCTGCACCGCCGCGGCGGTGCCCAAACCAACGGGTCCAGCGACTGGCATGATGATGTCGGCGCCCTCGTCCATCAGGCTCTCGCCCAAGGCGCGCCCATCGTCCGTGCTCTCAAAGTTGCCGGTGAACAGGCCTTCTTGCGTGGCGGGGTCCCAGCCCAGCACTTTCACATTGGTGCCGTTCTCCTGGTTGTAATAATCCACGCCGGCCCAGAACCCGTCCATGAAGATCGTCACCGGCGGGATGGGAATGCCGCCAAAGGTGCCAACTGTGCCGGTCTGTGTCGTGCCAGCTGCTACATACCCGGCCAGGAAGGCCGCCTGATCGGTGGCGAAGTTCAATTCGACGACGTTATCGTAAGGAATCTTGTTTCCATCTGCATCGAAGTAGGCAAAGTCGATGATGGCGAACTTCTGGTCGGGGTTGGCTTCGGCGGCAATGGCCGTATCCGCACCCAGCAAGAAGCCCACCGTGACGATCAGGTCACAGCCTTCCTCAATGAAGGCGTTGATATTGACCGCGTAATCGGTCTGCTGTTGCGATTCGAGGAACTTGCCTTCCACACCAAATTCCGCTTCGGCGTCCTGCACACCTTTCCAGGCGGTGGCATTGAAGGTCTTGTCATCGATGCCGCCCACATCCGTCACCTGGCAGACCTTCAAGGCAGCCATAGGTTCTTCAGTTTCTTCTGGGGGTGGGGGATCGGTTGGTTCAGGTTCAGCGGGTGCTTCAGTCTCCGGGGGCGCTTCAGTCGGCGCTTCAGTCGCAGCTGGTGAGCAAGCCGCCAAAATCATTGCAGTTAATATAAAAACTGCTATGAAAGGATAGAGTTTCTTAAGCATGGTTTTCTCCTCCTACGGGAAAATGAGTTGGGGAATATAGGGTAATGGTTGAATCTTATTCATCTAGAAAAAGAAAATGACCGATAAGTGATCCTCCTTTTCTGAAAACAATTGGCTGGCTTTTTTCCTTGAATTCACCAAAGTTTGCCAGCCTGATTATGAAAGTATATCTCCTTATCACTATCTTGGCAAGTTGGTGCAATATTTTTAATGAGTTCAAAAACAAATTGGCAATCTAAGGTGAAATTGCATCTGATCCGACACCTGTATCGATGAATCCGGCACTGAGTTCGGCGATCATCTTATTGACCAATTGTTGACGCCCTGGGCTGAATAATTCTGGATTTATATGATTTATGGTTAATTGAATGGGATGTGTGGAGCCTCCCTGGTCGGCGAGCAGATCAGGCCAGGCAGCACGTACTGATGATTGAAAATCTCCACCGATTGTCCCGATCCAATTCTCCTCCAGACCAGGTGGAGGAGTTGTAGTGCCAAGCAAGTTGATACCAGCTCCGGCAAGATACTCGTATAAGGTATTGTCACCTGCTCCTGGCGCGATATATGCGGTGTCAACGGCGCTGTCGATCAGGATCTCAGCTGCGGCCAGCCATTCTTGTTGGGTCGAAGCCGCAGGTGCTTCACTGTACAAGGGATAGTTTAAGAATGGTGGGTATATTTGCCGGCAAAGCCCGCAGAAGAATACTGCTCCATTGAGAAATCCCAGTCGCTGGTTTTGACCACCGGACGTGTCGCTGATGCTGATTGTCCCCATACGCCATTCTGGAGAGACAACTGCAGCGAGGTAACCTGCCAAGAATCCAATATCCCCGTCACCGAATCCCTGGTTGTCAATCACCGTGATGTTCGGCGCAGGTTGAAGACCTGGGATTGATATTCCCAAGAATTGAATTGCAGGAGCAGATTGTGCCATATCATCTAACCCAGGATCTTGTCCAAATGCGGCTAGAATTTTTATCTCGGCAGACAAATCATCCATGGTAAACGATTGTCGTTGTTCGAACTCCAGACCCTCTGTCGCGGCTAGGTCGGATAAAGTTGAGGCGATTTGTTCGCTTGCAGCTGGATTTGCATCCGGTGGAGACACGAACACCACCAAAGACTGGGTGAGTATGGGTGTGGGGGATGGAGTTTCAATTTCCGGGGGTGGATTTGTAGGCGTCTCTAATTCAGTCGTCGCAATTGGAGGGCTGGTGGAAATGGTCACCAGTGTTGAGCTGCCGCAAGCAGTAAGGATCGCACTGCACACGAGCACTCCAACGATCAGGCGTTTAATATATTTTGGTGAGTGGTACATCTAATAAATCGAAGTTAAATGTTGACCTATTAATATTCGGTGGCGGCAATTGTACTATACCAGTCAGCAATGATTAATCAGAATCTATTAATTTATTCCTGTATAATTACGCCATGATCGAGTTGAACATTCCTGGTCAAGGGAAGATTGAACTTGAGCACCTGGTCTGTGATGTCAACGGCACTCTGGCTGTGGATGGGGTACTTCAGGACGGTTTAGTACGGGGATTTTCAAACCTCAAGGATAGGTTGGATATACATCTATTGACAGCAGATATGCACGGCAAACAGGAGATTATTGACCGCCAGCTCAATCTTGAAGCCGTGAGAATTAACCCTGGGGATGAGGCGCTCCAAAAAGCTGCATACATAGAACAGATTGGCGCTGACAGAGTGGTTGCGATAGGTCAGGGAGCCCATGACGCTGGCATGCTGAAGAACGCCCGAATTGGTATCTGCGTCATATCTCCAGAAGGCTCGGCAGTTGAGACACTGTTAGCCGCTGATTTGGTGGTGTCGAATATCAATAACGCTCTAGAATTACTGGAGAAACCATTGAGGCTTGTGGCCAGTTTACGCAAATGACCCAATTTAACTCTAAAATTACCCCCGACGATCCAGAACAGTTACCCCCTGCCAGGCGGAGAAGGGCGCGCCGGCTTTTAGCTCCCATGGAGTCAGAAGATCGCATTGACTTCTTGGATAAGGTCGCCCACCGGGCATCCCCTTCATTCGATTTTTTCCTCTTCTCTTTACTGGCCGGTGCAGTTATTGCCGTGGGATATCTATTAGACTCAGAACCGATCTTGGTCTTAGCAGCCATCCTTTCCCCACTGATGGCCCCTGTGATCGGCATCGCTCTGGGCACTGTTGTTGGATCGATCCAGTTCTTTTTAAGAAGCCTGATCGGATTACTGATCGGTGGCTCGCTGGTGTTCCTTGTAGGAATGTTAGCCGGCTATGTCTCTCGCTTGTGGGAACCCCTTGACTTCACCCAAGCCCACTTGCATGCGCAGCTCTCCTGGGCCACATTCCTCCTCGTGGCATTGGGCGCTGGATTGACTTCCGCTTCAATGGTGCGGTCGGAGAAAAATGCCGCTTTACCAAGTGTTGCCCTGGCATATGGGTTGTATCTGCCAGTATCCGCCGCTGGTCTTGGATTGGGATCTGGAGTCCCATTCCTGTTCCCAGATGGGTTAGTTGTCTTCGCCCAATACCTGGCTGGATCGGTGTTGATCGCCGCGCTGACTTTTGTGATCCTCGGTTTTCGACCCATGACTCTATTTGGATATACCGTCGGAGCGGTAGTGTTGCTGCTGGGTATTGTTATTCTGATCGGTGTGAGCGGGGTAGGCGCATCTTTCGGGGCACAAATAGCTTTACCAACCCACACCCCTACTATCACCCCTACCCAAACCCATACATTGACTCCAACCCAAACTGCGACCACTGCGCCCTCACCTACTGCGACCGCGACCCAAACAATCACGCCAACCCTGACTGCGAGTCCGACACGAACAATAACTCCAACACCAACTCCGATTGTGGCTTTAGTAAATGCCGGAGAAGGGGGTGGAGCTCACCTGCGTGCTGAGCCAGGCTTCTCAGCAGAAAGCATCACCTTATTAGAGAATGGTACGCCTGTGCAGGTCATGCCCGATGATCCTGTTCAAGAGGGCGGAGGAATTTGGATTCGGGTGCGTACGGTCCAAGGTGATGAGGGGTGGATCTTGCAGATATTGTTAGTGACAGCTACCCCCGCACCAAATTGGGAAGGCTGAGTTTACTTTGGTTGTTCCGGTAAATCTTCTGGTCCAAATGCACCGGGCAGCAAATCGGCGATTGTCGTCTCCTGGATAATTTTCCCTTCCCCATTGACAATCAGTACTATTGTGTCCGATCCAAATTCGGATAACACTTGGCGGCATGCCCCGCAAGGTGTCCCCCCATTGCTCGTCGCAACTGCGATAGCAGGGAAATTCTTCTCCCCTTCCGATACAGCTTTGAACACGGCGACTCTTTCTGCACACATACTGGTCGGGTAAGCGGCATTTTCAATATTGACGCCATCATAAACCTTACCCGAAGAAGTCAACAGCGCTGCTCCTACCGCATATTCAGAATATGGTGCATATGCCCAGCGGCGTACACCGAGTGCGCTTTCAACGAGTTTCTCTTTCATCTCATCCGTCAGCATGATGATCCTTATCTCCATTCTCGGATATCGAGGCCTGTTTTTGGGCCCTAACTTTTCGTATCCTCTGACCACTGACTTGCTCGACGGTCAACTGCAAGCCTTCAATTTGTACGTGATCTCCAGCGGTGGGTACCCGGCCAATACGACTGTAGATCAACCCCCCTAAAGTATCCGCCTCGCTGTTGGGGAGATCAGTGCCCATAATGTCATTGAAATCATCCAGGTCAATTCGCCCCTGGAAGAGATACTCATCTTCGGTGATGGCCTGGTAGACCAGCTCCTCAGCCTGGTCGTACTCATCTCGAATCTCGCCGACGATCTCCTCGACAATATCCTCTAATGTCACCAATCCCGCGACACCACCGTACTCATCAACGATAATCGCCATATGAATACGTTTTGCCTGGAGCTCTGCGAGTAATTCATCCGCTTTTTTTGCTTCCGGTATAAAGTATGCTGGTCGCAGGTGGTCCTTTAAAGAAACTTCGCGTCTTCCTTCTTTCCAAATTCCCAAGAGGTCTTTTGCGTAAAGCAATCCCAGGATGTTATCTACTGAATCTTTATACACCGGTACTCGGGAGTGACCAGATTCTTTTAATGCCTCCATCGTCTGGTCGATCGGCGTGTCGACATCCAGGGCCAGGACATCAATCCGGGGGACCATGATCTCTCGCACAAGCGTGTCTCCTAGCCGGAATATGGAGACGATCATTTTCTGTTCTTCCTGCTCGAGAACGCCTTCTTCCTGACCGGCCTCAACCAGGCTGATTAATTCGGTTTCAGTTACGCTGCCTTCCTGATTATTTTCAGATGTGCTTATAAACAAGAAAGGTAAAGCCAGCATTGGGGAAAACACGACGTAAAACAGCTTCACATAAGAACTCAGACGCAATGCCCATGTTTCGGGTTGGTGAGAAACGGCAGTCTCAATCAACCACTCCAGGAAGAACATGACCAGGGATGCCAGCAATGCAGCTCCCAGGGAGAATGGTAGTAAGTACTGCGTAGTTGACCATGGTACGAATATGAATAGAGCCAGACCAGCGATGAGGAAGCGCAGGATGGATTGAAATAGTTTGAGACTGGCCTGGGTTTTCGTGGAATTTGATAGCAGCTGCGTGGTGCGGTTGACCTGAGAGACCATTTCCTCCCTTTGGGTGAGCAGCCGGGGCAAGCTTGAATTTGTAAACGCAGAACGTGAGGCAGAGGTGATTAAGTCTAGTAATAAAATGATTAATAAACTAAGAATAGCAATTAAGTCAGGATCCATCTTTCTCTTCTACCTTACTGATTATCCTGGCCGGGATACCTACCGCCAGGGAGTTGGGTGGCACATCCTTAGTGACCACTGAGCCTGCGCCCGTACGAGCTCCTGCTCCAATTTTTAGTGGAGCTATCAGCATTGAATCGCTGCCAATAAATGCACCCGCACCAATTTCCGTCGCATGTTTGTTCTTTCCATCGTAATTTGCGGTGATCACGCCAGCTCCTATATTCACCTCTGGTCCTATAGTCGCATCGCCAATATAGGAAAAATGCCCCATTTTCGTCCCTGGTCCCAGGTATGAATTCTTCACTTCACCATAATTACCCATGTGCACACCTTGTGCCAGGTGAGCGCCTTTGCGCAAATGGGCGAAAGGACCTATATCGACATCGTCTTCGAGCACCGCTTGCTCTGCAACTGAGAATGCAATCTCGCAACGGTCACCGATTGAGGTATCCCTGACCATGCTGTTTGGACCAATTGTGCATTTAGATCCAACCTTTGTAGATCCATAAAGATAGGTATTGGGGTGAATCACAGTATCCGGCCCGATTTCAACTTGGGCGTCAATGTAAGTCGCATTAGGATCGATGATTCTAACCCCTGCCAACATAAATCCTTGGTTTATCCTCTGCCGGATAATCCTATCTGCCTCTGCCAGGTCAATGGGTGTTTCTATTCTTAAGGCCTCTTCGAGGTTGGATAATTGGAGGCCTTGGACAGTGAGGTTATCAGCAATTGCAAGTTGAACCAGATCAGCCAGGCGGAAATCACTGTTAGAGGAGACGGGTAGGCTGGGTAATACATTCTGCAACCAATCCCCTGCCAGGCAGTAAACACCTGCCTCATATTCATTCGTTGGATGTGATTCGTTGGAAGTCCGGGATGTGTTGGAAACATCGGTGACTACCCCATTCTCGTCTCGAACTATGATGGGATTACCTGAAGCACCATCGCGGGTAACTGTGAGTAATGATATCGGTGTATTAGAATCAGCAGCTGCTAAATGGGCGGAGACAAATTGCTCGAGGGAGGTAGAAGTGAGCAGGGGCATGTCCGCCCGAACCAATAAGATCGTTTCAATGTCTTCAGCTAATAACTCGCCAATCTGTCTTAAAGTTTGGACATCGCTCCTCTGTTCTGCATGGATGAGGCGCTTGAATGATCCTGCTAACTGCTGGCTGATATCCTCAACATCAGGGACCAAAGCCAGGATCGGCAGATCTCCAACCACTTCTTTAGTGGCATTAACTGTGAAATTAATAATCGGCTGGCCTGCTATGGTGTGGTACAAAAAGGGAGTTTCGGATTGAAAATTGTCTTCTATCTCCCCGGCCATGATTACTGCTTCAATCTTATTCGATTTATGATCAGACATACGAGATTATTTATTTGGAGCATCAAAAAAGGCGAGCTGCATCACGCATATCTCACCAAGTTGACTCTAGCTCAAAGTATGAAGTTGGGAATTCAGCTACCACGACAGCTACCTGTGAGGATAAGAAAATCAGGCTGGGGCGCCCGGATTCGAACCAGGATAAACGGATTCAAAGTCCGCCGTGCTACCATTGCACCACGCCCCAAGGTTCATGCCGAAAAAAATCAGGCGGGCTGTATTGTAACACAGGCCACAATTGGATGCCAATAACGAACAGCGGATATCTTGGGGATAGCCGCTCAAACTAGTCAATTTATCAGCGATTACTCGACTCGCCAACACGCCACAAAGTGGTCATCGCTGACCTCAATGAATGGGGGCTCTTCGACGCTGCAGTGTTCCATTGCCACCGGACAGCGTGGATGGAAGTGACAACCCGTAGGGGGATTTAATGGGCTGGGGACATCCCCAGGCAGGATGATCCGTTCTCTGGCTAAGTGTGGATCAGGTACTGGAATGGCGGACATCAATGCTTGCGTATAAGGGTGAAGGGGATTGCGGAATAACTCTTCGCGAGTGGTCAACTCCACTATTTTGCCCAGATACATAACGGCTACCCGGTGAGATATATGTTCAACGACTGAAAGGTTATGCGCGATAAATAGATAGGTAAGACCAAATTCACTTTGCAGGTCGTTGAGAATGTTCAAGACCTGGGATTGGATGGAGACGTCCAGGGCTGAAACGG
The DNA here is from genome assembly GCA_937968125.1 of uncultured Anaerolineales bacterium. GTDB lineage: Bacteria > Chloroflexota > Anaerolineae > Anaerolineales > UBA4823 > PFL25. Next base: position 9,769 of record CALBUI010000154.1, read on the forward strand.
GTTCGTCACAAATGATGAATTTTGGCTGCAAGGCAAGTGCACGGGCGATGCCAATGCGCTGGCGTTGCCCACCAGAAAATTCGTGAGGATAACGTCGGGAGTGATAATCTTCGAGTCCAACTTTGCGCAAGTTTTGGATCACAATTTCAAAACGTTCTTTTGGTGTGCCAATGTTGTGAATTTTTGGTCCTTCTGCGATCGATTCGCCGATTGGCATACGAGGATCGAGGGATGCATATGGATCCTGAAAAATGATCTGCATGTTGCGGCGCATCCTTTTTAGATCGGAACCCTTCAAATCAAACACATTGGTGTCTTCGAACATTACTTCGCCCCCTGTTGGTTCGATTAGTCGCAGCATTGTGCGCCCGACGGTCGTTTTCCCACACCCGGATTCACCTACCAATCCAAGAGTCTCTCCTTCCCTCACAGTGAAGCTGACATCATCCACAGCTTGGACCCAAGCCTGTATACGCTGCATCAAACCACCGCGCACAGGGAAGTATTTCATCAAGTGAGTTACCTTGACCAGGTCGTGTTTGCCATTATTTGTAGAGATAGCTTGTTCGCTCATTAATTCCTCGGATTTGCGGTGGGGTCAGGTGACCGGACCGATTTCAGATACTCGCAAAGGAGCTGTATGTCCTTGTTCTTCATAGCTCTGGTAGAGCCAACAGCGGACGGTGTGGTTGGGGAGAATGGGGAGTAAGTCTGGTTCAACTTCGGTGCAAATTTGAAGTTCATGCTCGACGCGCGACCGGCAGCGAGATGCGAACTTGCATCCAGGGGGAAGATTGATCAGATTGGGCACCGACCCGGGGATCACATCCAGGCGATCTTTGATCTTACCCAAGACCGGAATAGAAGCGATCAACCCTTGGGTATATGGATGCAATGGTTTTTCAAAAACCGAATCGATGTCAGTCTGCTCAACAATTCGACCGGCGTACATAACCGCCACCCGGTCAGCCATTTCGGCGATCACACCCAGGTCGTGAGTGATCAAGATCACTGAGGTGCCCATGCGGGTGCGCAAATCGCGCATCAGGTCCAAAATCTGGGCCTGGATGGTGACATCCAGGGCGGTAGTGGGCTCATCGGCAAGCAGCAATTGGGGATTTAGCGCCAGGGCCATTGCGATCATGACCCGCTGGGCCTGTCCACCGGACATCTCGTGCGGGTAGGAATGGGCTTTCTCATCCGGATCGGGAATTCCAACCAGGCGCAGCAAATCTACTGCTCGCTCCCAAGATTCATCCCGACCCATATTTTGGTGTATTTGAAGGACTTCCGCGACCTGGTCGCCAACCTTGAAGACAGGATTTAAGCTGGATTGCGGCTGCTGGAAAATCATCGAAATGCGGTTGCCGCGCATATCGACCATTTCAGCCTCGGAAAGCGTGAGCAAATTTCCGCCTTCAAAGAGGATTTCCCCATCGATTACTTTTCCAGGAATGCCGATCAACCGCATGATCGAAAGAGAGGTGACGCTCTTTCCACAGCCGGATTCGCCGACCAATCCCATCACCTCTCCAGGATAAACTGAGAAATCTACTCCGTCGACGGCTTTAACAATGCCGTCTTCGGTGTAAAAATAAGTTTTGAGATTTTGAACATCGAGTAAAGGTTGTTTATTATTTGAGCTCACAAGTGTTTCTCCAAGTAAATTCCCTTCGCGTTAATCTTCTTCGCACAGCGCATTTTCCGTCAAGTATTCTTTAACTGGAGCCATGTTATTGACATGGAATGATCCCGCGGCCGGGTAATCATTGCGCCGCCCAAAGATCGAATTTGATTGGGCATGCCGGCCAACGAGAGGAATAATGATCCGGTTTACGTTTGAAAAGAATTTATACTGTGAATGTACGAGAATTGGTTCAGAATAGGTCAATTCTACTACCATCATCTGGGGGTGTGATTGGTAATCCATGTACGTTGCTTCGGATAATGAGAGAGAATCCCACCGCTTGCGACCAGTCAGGCTCTGGTTCACTAGATCGGTCATCGCGATAAAAAAAGTGGTACCGGCTTCAAGATAAACATCCTCCCCAAAACAATGGATCACGATCGTGCGGGGTTCGTAGTTAAAAACGGGTGAAGACCATAACAGGTCACCCGTATTTAAAGCGATGATAAAGTAAATGACCGGCGCAATTGACAATACTGCCATGCCAGCCATTTTGAGGAGAGATGGCGATGAAGGCTGGTTATCCACTGCGGATGTTTAATGCTTCAAGCGAGGATCCATGGCGTCGCGCAGGCCATCGCCAATATAATTAAAGGACAAGACGCAAATGAAGATCACCAGGCCCGGGTAAAACACTTTGGCGGGCTGGGTCCACATTTCGTTCTGGTACTCATTAAGCATATTTCCCCAGGTTGGCACCGGGGGTTGGATGCCGAATCCCAGAAAAGAGAGGGCCGATTCAATCACGATTACTGTTCCCAATCCAAGTGTTGCAGCGACGATGATCGGCGCTAGGGAATTCGGGATCATATGGCGGACAATAATTCCCAGGCTGCCCAAGCCGAGGGCCCTGGCGGCTTCGGTGAATTCCTGGTTGCGCAGCGAGAGGACCATGCCGCGGATCAAGACGGCAGACGTCGTCCAGTAAAAAGCGATCAAGATCAGGGTGATAATTACTGCGCTGCTCCATTCTGGGGGTAAGCCCGGTATGGTTAAACCGCGCAAGAGCGCTGAAAATGCTAGCAGCAGGGGCAGCAGCGGGATAGCGATGATGAACTCGACAAAACGCTGGATGCCCTCATCCACCCAGCCTCCGTAGTATCCTGAAAAAGCGCCAATCAACACTCCAATAATCGTAGTAAAGAAGGTGACGATAAAAGCTACGGAGAGGGAGATGCGTCCGGCATAAAGCAGGCGGGTGAATACATCCCGGCCGATATTGTCCGTCCCCATCAAGTGGTCGAGAGAAGGTGGATCGTTGCGCAGTATCTGGCCATTCTCATCTCTGGATAAATCCCGGATGGGATCGTACGGCGCGTATAGTGGCGCCAGGTAGCAAGCCAGGGCGATCAAACCGATTGTCACCATCCCAGCCACAGCTAATTTGTGCTTGCGGAAGCGCCTCCAGATTATTCTCCAGGGTGATTCTTCCGCGACTGTGGAAAGGGCTTCGCTTTCCAAGCTGACGATATTTGCCATGTTTCTAACTCCTTGTGCTTCGAGGATGGGTGACTACGAGAAGCGGATGCGCGGGTCCACGATCGTATAGACGATATCCCTGATCAAAGTAGCGATGACAACCAGCACGGCAACGATGAAGAGATATGCCATGACGACTGGCCAGTCACTCTGACCCAAGGCGTCGAAATAAAGGCGGCCCATCCCCGGATAACTGAAGATCGTTTCCGTAAGGATGGCGCCGCTGAATATTCCGGCCAGGTCAAACACGAGAATCGTTATGACCGGGATCAGCGCGTTGCGTAAGGCGTGCTTGGTAACCACCACTCGTTCGAAGAGCCCTTTCGCGCGAGCAGTACGCACGTAGTCCTGCCTGAGCACCTCGAGCATAGAGGAGCGTGAATAACGACTCCAGCCAGCCATGTAGAGCAAGCTCAACATGAGGGCCGGTAATATGATATGGACACTGCGGTCGATCAGGCTGCCGGGTGTCGCATTGAGCAAAGCCAGGAAGCTGCCTGGTGGCGCTTCCCGCACCGATGAAACTCCGGAAGACGGCATAAATGGCAGTCCCCACTGCTTGAACTGGTAGGAGAAAATCAGGATCAGCATCAGCCCGAACCAAAAGACGGGCATCGCAGAGCCAAAGAAAGCGAAGGTGGTGGCCACGTAATCCATCTTGCTGTACTGTTTTACTGCGGAGTAGACGCCGATCGGAATACCTATCACGAGGGAGATTATCACCGCCGTCGCCATCAGGATGATGGTATTCCCTAAACGACTCATGATCAAATCAGATACCGGTTGGCCAGGAGCCAGCTTCCAGGAGAAGCCGAAATCCATGCGCACCATGCCTTGTGTGGTGCCGTGAAAACTAGCGTAGCTGCCCAATAAACCACCGGGACCGGTCAGCCAGGAGATATTCGCCCAGCGTCCATCTTCAGGCAGAGGTTTCCCCTCACCGGGCGGGAAGTTCCAAACAGTCTCAGGTGCTGTCTCAATAGTGTAGAAGTTGTCGTTTAAATCTCTGATCACGATTGTGTAGCGATTCTGGCTTTCGATAAATCCTGTAATAGCGACGTCATCTGGTGCTTCGGCCGTGGCAGGAGGTTTGACCTGGATTTCTTCAGCTTGAAAAACGCTTGGTTCAATTTCCTTACCCCAGACCCATAAATTGTATCCAGGGTTGAGGTGTGCGACGCCGGGATCTGCCCAGAAGCGGTGCTTGGTGAATGTGTAGTATTTCTCGCCAGTTTTGCGGTCGACTTTTACAATTGGAGTGCCATCCTTGGCCGTATCCAGCTCGCTGTATTGGGCAAGGCCAACATACACCCAATCTGAGCCCAACCAGTCGTCACCGATCAACCAGGTCAGATAGCGCATAATCATGGGTTTGTCCAGCCCAAGATAAGCTTCCAGGCGGGCGATGTCAGCTTCACTGACCCGCGATCTGCGATCCGCAGAGAGGCGCAGACCGGATAAGGGGCCGCCGGGGGCAACATTGAGCAGCACGTAAATTGCAAACGTTGCCAGCAAGACTACGATCGACATTTGAAAGGCGCGGCGAATTAGATATGCGGTCATCTCTCATCTACTCCTTCTTCAAGGGGTTTAATGAGCTGAGTTTGGCACTGAACCTGAATTAGTCCAATATCATCCACCCTATTTTCGAATTAAGGCGCGCAGTCAGCGTTCATATTACTAGTTTTACTAAAAAAGGACTCGATGGTTCAAATTTTGGATAAAACACAACCAATTTATCGGAATTAAGTCTAATAAGCTGAAAAATTATACCATGTGAAGATTTTGTGATTTAAGGGACTAAATAAGGCATCGATGACCAATCTTGATCAAAATCTTTCATAGTCTGAGAGCATTGGAACGAGAGCGTGGTGTAACCGCAGTGAGGTCTGACCAATTACTGAGCTTGGAACGAGAGTAGAATTTGCTATCCGCAAGACTACTCGGCGCATTCTCCGTAATCAAACTCTTCAATGTTCCAGAACTCGCTGTTGGCGGTCGGGTCCATGACGAAGTTGCAAAAGTCGGGCCGGGTGGTTGCCAGCTTGAGGCGCAGGTACAGCGGCGCCACAGGAAGTTCCTCGGCGAAGATAGCCTGAGCTTCTAGGTGGGCAGCGACATATTCTGGCTGGCCGGGCAGCGAACCAAGAGCGGTTAAGCAAGCTTCATCGTATTCGGCATTGGCGAAGCCAGGGAAGTTCTGGCCACCCCAGCCGCTGATACCGAAGGTGTGTTCTTCACCATCCTGAATGGAGATCCAGGGCTCGCCTTCAGGTCCAGGAACCAGGCTGGACAGGTACAGGTCACAAGGCGGTTGAATGCCGTTCAACCAGGCGAACTCGCCCAGATCGAAACGGCGTCCGAACAGTTTTCCCTCGGGACCATCCACAAACCACTCGGCGGCAAGGTATAGCTGGATTCCAGCCTCGATGCCGCATTGGGCTAAGGACTGCTGAATAATAGCCGTGATCTGTTGGCGGAGACTGGAGCCGGTAGTTTCGTAAGTGACAGATAGTTGGGTACCATCCAGCACGCCTTTCACACCGGAGGCAACTCGTGGGG
>CALBUI010000155.1 GCA_937968125.1 uncultured Anaerolineales bacterium
ACCACCTACACCACCGGTGAGGGGTGTCATCAGGTTGATGATCTGGGAACCGTAATTGAGTAAATGTGGAACCCGATTGAGCTGGTCGTCATCGATCTTCAGCTCGCACATCTGCGCTACCAGGCGCCCATCGCAGGGTCGCAGACCGTTTATCGGCTCGCTGGCTGCCATCTTACCGATGGCTGTCATGCCCGTGGCAGCATCACCGATGTGCATGCCAGGTTTGCCGACCCGGCGGACTGCTTCTCGAGCTGTTGCTGCATCGCGCTGTACAGCCATCACTTCCATCAGGGTGCCTGCCATAATATCGTAACCGTTAAAGGTCAGGGTAGCACCAGATTCGATTGCATCGACGAAAGGTTCCTGAGCATAGCTGGTCAGGTTGGCCAGGTAATATTCTTCGCTGCAGGCCTGCCCTGCGGGTCCAGTCAAATTGAGCGGAGGATTGGGATCTTCGATACCGCGATGCTTTGCAATGACCCTATCCCTGCCTTCACCAAGGTAGAGCGTATCCGGGGCATGTCGTAAGGCATCCAAAATTTCCGCTTTGGAAAAGTTAATTACGCGTTGGGTATCAAGGTGGTAAGCGCCCACATCCACCAATAATTGCAAGCCAGCTTCAAAAACCCTGTCAGCCAATGCATCATCAGCTGGGCAGACATTCTGGGGGTCGTACTTGATGTCAAATTCTTTTAGCAGCTCCTGCACTCGCTTGGCCAATAAGAGGTCATATTCAACCTCTTTCATAAATTTTCCGCTGCGCGAGCGCTGATAAATTTCAAGGAGACGGTCGGTCATAAACATTTGATATCCTCCACTTCTTTATTGTAGCAATGAGTTAACGAGTTCGACTGCGCCGGAGGCTGCGAAGGCATAGCCATCGGCGCCAATCTCGTCGGCGTATTCCTGATCTGTTGAGCCGCCCCCAATGATGAATTTGTATTTATCTTCCAGCTGCAGTTCGCTTAGAAGATCGGCGATCTCGCGGCAGCCGGCCCTGGTGATGCTCATAAGGGCGGAGGCGGCGATCACATCGGCTTTGTTCTCTTCAGCTGTCTCGATGAAGGTTGCTGCGGATACATCTTTCCCAACATCGATCACCTTATAACCATGCGCTTTAAACAGGCTGGCGACGATATTCTTGCCAATGTCATGGATGTCGCCTTTTACAGTGCCCAGGATGATCACGCCTTTGGACTGCACTTGCATCCCGCTGCTGGTGACAGCATCCTCGATAACCTTAGAACTGGCATTACCCGCCTCTCCAGCTGCCATGAGTTCGGGCAAGAAAATATCCAGATCTTCAAATCGCCGCCCGACCTCCGTCAGTGTCGGCACGACGACCTGCTGAATTAATGCCAGCGGATCAACCCCAGCAGCCAGCGCGGCCTCAGTCGCTGCTACAGCTTCCTCTTTCAACCCTCCCGCCAGCGCTTTTGATAGGTCTTCAGCGAAATTCTCTGGGACTTTCTTATCGGTCATTATTGGCCTCCTTGGATGGATTGTTTACTCGTTAAGGTATTTATCCGATTAAAAAGAAATAGATGGCAGGTTCTTCCGAGAAATAAATCCGTTCGGTGTAATAGTAGGATGGCTGCCATCCTACATAGTTTACCTGATCTTTTGACGGTTGTCAATAGAATTCCACCTCCCCACTTAATTTTCTCACCCGTCCGTTATCCTGGCTGGAATTCGATGGCCAGATTGAATAAGCGCAGCCGCTCGGTGCGAAAGTTATTGACACAAATTTCAATTTGTTATATTATAAATTGAGTTGGCAGCCAACAGGTAACATGAAGACAGCCACGAATAGGACACTGTTCTATGAGGAGATCTAGATGACGAGTACACCCATCCGTAAAACTTCCCTCGCCAGCCAGGTGGAACATATTTTGATAGATCGAATTAAAGCTGACACCTACCCACCCGGAAGCAAGCTACCCACGGAGGAGATGCTGGCAGAGGAATTCGATGTCAGCCGGGCAACCATACGGGCAGCTTTCAACGCCATGACCGCCAGCCAGATAATCGTACGCCGGCATGGGATAGGAACCTTTGTCAGCCAGGCCGCCTTATTATCCAATCCCCTGGATCAATCGATCGATTTTCTTGAATTGATCTCAGCCAACGGCTTTTCCGCCGGCTTCAATGAGCTGTTCTCCAGGATCGTTATCCCTGGTGAAGAGGTCTTACACAAACTTGATCTCGAAGATGATCGGCAGGTGCTTGAAGTACACAAAGTGTTTACTGCCGATGGTGAACCGGTAATTTACTCTCTCAACTATATTCCTGAATGGGTTTTTAAAGATTCCATCACTGCCACTCAGGTTTTATCCCCTGGCGCGACGGAACCGTTCTTTAGTTTCTTTCGCGATATCTGCCGCTGCGAATTGAAATATTATCTTTCCGATGTATATGTAGGCATGCCCGGGGATTACCCTCTCATCGTAGATCCAATGAGGCTCGATAGTCAAACACCTATTCTGGTGATTGATGAGATTGGATATGACCTGCAGGATCGGCCGGTAAACTACGCTATCGAATACCTGCCAGGCAACCACATGCAGTTCAGCCTGGTACGTAAATGCCTTCAACGATAAATACGAGAAATTTAACAAGGAAAAGTGACCCGATGCAATCCAATTGGTTACCGGAGATCGTTAAACGATCTGAGGAAGGACCGTTCATCAAGGAATCAGAATACGACCTGACATTGGCGAAAACCGTGATGAAGTTGGTTGCGGAATATGATTTATCTTACGACCCACAAATTTTAGTCCCCAGCGATGACGATCTTGCCGACCGGCTTTACCAGGCCGGTTTCGATTTGTTCATTGAGATGGGTGTCTACAACCAATCCACGCAAAGATGCATCCTCTTCACCAGGGAAGAGGTGGAGGCTGCTGTTTCAGCCGCTCCAAATGCCGTCGTGCTTGGCACGGGTAAAGACGCGGTTATAGAGCGCCACCGGGAGGTTGAGGGGATGGAATCCTGCTGCATGCACAGTGGGCCAACCGGCACGCCCACCAGCGAGGCATATCATGGCTTGATCTTACAGAGCTGCGCCCAGGAACCGTTAGTTGACTGCCTGGGTCACGGCTCAGTGGCCACATACATGGGGAACATGGTTATCCCCGGCACTCCTCTCGAGATACTGGCTGCCCAGCGGGATGCTGTTCAAGCCCGCGAAGCGATCCGCAAAGCCGGCCGACCTGGGATGCATATCGAGGATATGGCCGTGCCCCTCACCTGCGCCGGCAAGATCGCCACCTTCATGCCGGATAAGGGCATGCGACCCTCGGATGGACTGCTGGTGTCCCAAATCCCTGAACTAAAAACTGATTATGACCAGCTTTCGAGAGTCGCTTATTTGCAGTCGATGGATATGCACATCGTCGACCTGATGACACCTCTGATTGGCGGCCTTGGCGGGGGCGCTCCTGGTACAGCCATCGTCACGGTTGCCAGCCACCTGCTGGGAGTTATCTGCTATGCAGTTTCCTACCATTTCATGGGCCACATGTCCCTGCAGTGGTCGCATAACACTGGACCCTTGGGATTATGGGTGCAGGCCATGGCTGGCCAGACCCTGGCGCGCAATACCCCGCTCGTCTCGATAAATGACCTCTACACCCGCTCCGGTTTAGGAACCCCTGAATTATTCTGGGAAGTCGCCGCCGGGGCTATGATTGGCGCGGTATGTGGCTTGCACCAGCATGGCATTGGCGCCACAGGCGGTTCCGAAACAGACCATACATCCGGGCTGGAGGCCCGCTTCCAGGCTGAAGTAGCCCATGCCACGCTGGGAAAAAAGCGGGATGAAGTCAATCAACTTGTGCTGGCCTGCTTGGAGAAATATCAAGACCAGTTGGCAGAGCCCGATTTGGGGAAACCGTTCCCTGAACTGTACAACCTGGAAACCTTAGAACCTACTCAAGAATGGTTGGATATCTACAATCAGGTCAAAGGGGAACTCAGCGACCTGGGTCTCGACATGGATGGTGGCTGGAAGAAAGCGCTCAAACGAAAGAAATCAACCATCTAATCCACGACACAGTGTGGTCAGATCACATTGGGGTTTAATAAAAAAAAATGAATCCTGAACTGAACGAATATCTATTATCCGTCTTGGATAAGGCTGAATCAGGTCCATATACTGAATCGGGTGAATTCGATCAGAAACACATTTTCGAGAGGGTCAAGGATCTGATCGACAAATATGACCTTCACTGGGACAGCGATACCTTTGTCCCCTCCGACGATGATCTGGCTGACCGGGTGTATGCTGCCGGTTTCGAGCTGGCATTGGAGGCAGGTGTTTATTGCCTGGACACACAGCGCAGGATGATCTGGACCGAAGAGGAACTGAATTGGGCATTGGAAACTACTCCCTCCGAAGTTACCTTGGGGATGGGATCTGACCAGACCAAAATTCGGAAACGGAACCTGGAAGCTGATACACCGATCACCATCGCGGCTGGAGCGATTGGGATTCCTGTAACAGAAGAGATGTTTGTACCCCTGATGGTGAGCATCGCTCAAGAGCGGCTGATCGATATTATCGACAATGCCTCTTTACTCACCACTCACGGGAGACCGATTCGAGCCGGCTCACCCTGGGAGGTCGTCGCTTGCTGGCAGGAAGTGGATCTTTCATTCGAGGCGATCAACATTGCTGGTCGTCCAGGCATCGCCATCGGCTGCGCCGAGAACTCCCCCAGCGAGATTGGCGAATTGGCCTCCCACACTCGCGGCGGGTTCCGCCCCACGGATTGGCACCATGTGGGCATGATCAGCGAACTCAAGGTATCTTACAGCGACCTGACCAAAGCCATCCAGTATGCTCGCACAGGAGTCATCTCGCAAGGATTTTACAACCCGATTCTGGGGGGATACGCCGGCGGTGTAGAGGGAATAGCCATCGCCAGTGTGGCTGGATTGATCCTCATGCGTGCAGCATATGGCGTGCAGACACTGAATACCGGCCCCAGTCACCCAGCACTAACCTGCAACACGCACCCGCTGATGTTGGCCTCCCAAATGTTGGCATTCCAGGCGCTGAGCAGGAACACGAACCTGCTGGTGGCCAATATGGTTCGTCCCGTTGGCGGACCCGGCACGAAAGATATTCTTTATGAGGTGGCGGCGCACGTTATAGCATCGGTAAGTTCGGGAATCTCTTATGCATATGGCGTCCATTCTGCGATGGGCAGCCATGCCTCCCACTGCAGTGGTCTCGAGTCGCGCTTCCTCGCCCAAGCTGCGCAGGCTGCCGTGGGATTGACCCGAGCTGAAGCCAATGAAATTGTGAGTAATCTCATTCCTAAGTACGTTGATCGGCAGGTTAGCCAGCCCATCGGAAAGCCATTTGACCAGGTGTACGACCTGAATTCGCTCCAGCCCACCAGAGAGTGGAAGGGAATATATGAAAATGTATGTGAGGAATTGATTGAATTCGGGTTAGATTTCCAGTCGGTTTGAGCACATAATCCTCAACTTTATTCTAAATAATGAATTTTCTGCGCGGATATTGAAGATTAGTAATGCACGCTCAGGTGCGAAAACATAATCAGTTGGGAATTGATCTGCTGTGATCATATGCATTGGAATTGAAGTGTACGTATTACTTTGAGTATTAAATGAATGACAATCTTCACTTACGAAGGAAGATAATTAGCTTTATATTGACAGCCAATTCATTTTCAGGTATAGTTTGGTCATCAGTTGGCTACCAACTGATGAATGACGAATTGATTGTAGACGCTCGATCCCGTCCCAGGGTTTTGCCCAAAAGGATTCATCATTTGATGGATGAGCTAAAAATAATCCGTCAGCCCTCCCTCGCCGATCAAGTGCTGTTGATCCTCATTGATCGTATCAAAGACGGCGTCTACCCCCCCGGTACCCAACTTCCCCCAGAAAGCGAATTAATTGAAGAGTTTTCCGTCAGCAGGGCGACCTTGCGCAGCGCTTATGCCAAGCTCGAGGAGCGCAACCTGATCCAGCCCCGCCAGGGTGTGGGCACCTTTGTGCGCAAAGAGATCGGTATCGCCAATCCCCTTTACCAGATGATCGACTTCGATGATCGCATCTCCATGCAGGGTTTTCAACCAGGCTTTCTTCAGCGGGATGCCAGGATCGTGGGCACGACTGCGGAAATCGCTAACCAACTGGAAATCGAACCTGGCAGCCCGTCGCTGCGTATTGAAAAGATCTGGACCGCGGATGAGAAACCGATCATCTTTATCGTCAATCACATCCCCTTGTGGGTATTCGAAAACCGCTTTTCCTCGCAGGAGATAACCCAACCTGGATTAACTGAACCATTTTTTGAATTTCTAGAAAATGAGTGCCGAACCCCAGTTGACCATTTGACCTCCAGTTTAACCCCTTGCAATGTTGAGGCCTGCGACCTGCCGGACGAGTTTTCAGCCTACTCACCAACTACCTCGGTTTTGGTGATTGAAGATATCGGCTTCACTGGAGAAGGGAAGCCCGTCTTCCACTCACTCGAACACCTGCTGGGTCCCGCCAGTAAATTTGAATTGATCCGTAAGATTTTATAAGGCAAACCGAAGTTGAATGGGAATTTCATCGATCTCGAAAGGAGGTAGCGGAGCAAATATTAAATTCAGATTCGGTCAAGATCACCAGAATACCAGTAAACAATATTAGGAGGATCAAAGATGTATCGCAATAAGATTTTGTTCGTAATTTCTCTGCTGGTTGTGTTTGGCTTGCTCCTGGCAGCCTGCGCACCAGCCCCCACTGAAGCCCCACCTCCAGAGGAACCTGCCGCGGAAGAACCAGCTGCTGAAGAACCGGCTGAGGAAGATATGGCCTCAGATGCCCCGACCGAGGTGCAGTTCTGCACGATTTACTCGACCTCAATCACCGATAACGGTTGGGATCGCTCTGGGCACGAAAGTTTCATGCGCTTCCAGGAGAATCCTGGCATGGACATCGAGGTAAAAGACCTGAAGTTTGTTGAGGGTTTGTGGGGAGACGAGGCCGAAGCAGCCATGCGCGCCTATGCTGATGAAGGCTGCGATGTGATCTGGTCACACGGCGGCTACAACGATATCATCCTCAACGTCTATCCCGATTATCCTGAGACCATGTTTGTCGAGGTTGGCTCGGGCTGGATTGATGGAGACGAAAATAACTACCACTACATGTACCGCTGCTACGATGGTGTCTATGCCATGGGCGTTCTGGCAGGCTTGATGGCTGAAGGCGACGCGATTGGCGCTGCCGCGGGATTTCCCGCAGAAGATGTCAATGATGTGCTCAACTCCTACTTCGAAGGAGCAAAATCGGTCAAGCCGGAACTGAAGCAAAAGGTCGGTTTCATTAATTCCTGGTACGACCCTGTTGCCGCTGGTGAGCTGGCTGAGGCTCAGAAAGCCGCCGGCGCCGACCAGCTCTTCATGGCAGCTGAGAATTTCGACGTTTGCGGCCCAGGCACCGGCGCTATGTGCTATGGTCCTTACATCGACTTCAGCGAGTTTTATCCTGGCAATGTAATGGCCAGTTACCTGGCAACTTGGGATGCCGGATATCAGTGGGCATTGGAAGAATGGGTCAAAGCTAAGGAAACCGGTGAGTGGAATGGCGGGCCTTATGGTTTCGAAAACAATATGGCTACCGGCGCTTGCACGGTGAAACTTGGTGAAGGCATTGAAGAGACCCTGCCTGCTGAAGTACTTGAGCAATTTAACGCCACAATCGCAGGCATCATGGATGGCTCGATTGTTCCAACCCTGAACATTGAAGAACCAGTTTCTGAGTAACTCCTTTTTGTAAGCGAGGAGCTACCCCATTTATAGATGATGTGCCTCCGTCCTTTGACGGAGGCACATCCAAGAATGAGGAGGCCGTTTGGAAGAAAGCAATCATAACGCCGAAGGTCATGGCCCGATCCTGCTGGAAACGCGCGGCTTGACCAAGCACTTCCCGATGGTGGTGGCTAATGATGCTGTCGATTTCAACGTCAGTCAGGGTGAGATTCACTGCTTGTTGGGAGAGAACGGTTCAGGGAAATCTACCTTTGCCGAGTCGCTGTTCGGGTTTTATATGCCCGACTCCGGTGAAATCTTGTGGAAAGGGGAGAAGGTAGAGATCACCTCGCCATCGGACGCCATGGACCTGGGTATTGGCATGGTCCACCAGCATTTCATGCTGGTTGAAACGCATTCGGTGCTCGAAAACATAATGCTGGGCCTGAACACCAGAGGGCCTCTACTAGATGAGAAATCTGCCCGTGCCCGCATCACCGAACTCTCCGATCAGTACGATGTCAACATGGACCCGGATGCCATCATCTGGCAGCTTTCCGTCGGCGAGCAGCAGTGGGTCGAGATCCTCAAAGCACTTTATAACGGCGTGGAATTATTGATCCTGGATGAACCCACCGCCGTGCTTACCCCCCAGGAAAGTGAACGCCTGTTCTCAGTATTGAAGAAAATGAGCCGGGAAGGTCTTTCGATCATTTTCATAACCCATAAACTGAATGAGGTAGTCGCAGTTTCAGACCGGGTGACCGTCCTGCGCAAAGGTAAAAAGATCGACACGATCAATTCCTGGGAGATTACTAAGGCCAGCCTGGCGCGCATGATGGTCGGTCGGGATGTGGTCTTTCGCGTGCAGCGAGACGAAGTTGAACGCGGGCAGCCTTTACTTGAGATGCAGGGAGTCCGAACCTGCAATGACCAGGGTCTGGAATGCGTAAGAGGCATTGATTTAACCTTGCATGAACGAGAGATCCTCGGCATCGCCGGGGTGGCGGGCAACGGGCAAAAAGAGCTCTTCGAAGTTCTGATTGGAATGCGTGAATTAGATAGCGGCGATGTGCTGCTGAATGGCCAGCCGATATCGGGCAAGAGCTCCGGAAGTATTCGATCTCAGGGCATTGCTCACGTTCCCAGCGACCGCATTAAAGAGGGCCTGGTGATGGATTTCACCATTGCTGAAAACATGATCCTGGGCAGCGAGTGGTCCAAGCCATTCCGCAAGGGTACCCAGTTGAACAACAAAGCGATCAACTCCTTTGCAGAAGAGGGCATGGAATCTTATGAGATCGCTGCGCCTTCCATTGATCACGTTACTGGCAACCTATCCGGTGGAAACCTGCAAAAGGTGGTCTTAGCGAGAGAAATTGGTTCCAACCCCTCAGTCCTTTTGGCAAACCAACCCACCCGTGGTTTGGATGTGGGTGTGATCGAATATGTGCACCAACAGTTCCTGGAGCTCCGCAGCCGGGGTGTTGGCATCCTTCTGTTTTCAGAAGACTTGGATGAAATTCTAACCTTATCGGACTGCATCGCGGTCATCTTCCAGGGAGAAATCCTTGATGTGATCGATGCCGAAGAAGCAGATCTCGAAAAAATTGGGCTTTTAATGGCCGGAGTCAGGGATGGTGAATGATGCTTAAAGCACTCCGGCTTGAAATCGTTAAAGTGCGTGATGTTCACTGGGGGATACAGGTAATCTTGGTTATTCTCGGCATCCTGGCAGCTTTTTTTGTTTCCGGCTGGTTTATCGCTCTCTCCGGTGGTAATCCTGCTGAAGCATTCGCTGCAATATTCAGGGGAGCTTTTGGTGAGCCTCGCAAGGTTTACGATACCCTGATGCGCGCAACGCCCTTGATCTTCACCGGACTGGCGACTGTGATCGCCTTCCGGGCAAAAATCTGGTCGATCGGCCAGGAAGGCCAGCTTTATGCAGGCGCCATGCTGGCTTACACCCTTTACCGCATATTCCAGCCTATGCTTGATCGCCCACTGCTGCTGCTCGTGGTTGTGCTGGGCGGATTTTTAGGCGGCGGGCTGCTCGGGTTGCTGGCCGGCTGGCTGAAAGCCCGATTTAACGTCGATATCATCATCAGCACGGTGCTGCTTAACTACATTGTCACCACCATGCTGCTCTTCCTGCTCTATGACCACAAATACTGGATGGGCGCCGAGACCTATTATCCACGCACCGACACGATCACCAAGGATGCCTGGTTTCCGATCATATTTGAAGACGCGCGCCTGCATATGGGTTTCCTGATCGCGGTTGGCTTTGCGATCACGGTTTATTGGGTATTGAAAAGGACGCCCTACGGATATGATCTGCGCGCCATGGGTTCCAATCCCGTCGCCACCATGTTTAAAGGTATCGATGTTAATAAGTTAATCATGGTAACGATGTTCATCAGCGGCGGCCTGGCAGGGATGGCAGGGTCGGGTGAAGTTTTCGGAGTCCATCACAACGTCAATATGGCTGTTTCCGCTGGCTATGGCTACACGGGTATTATTGTCGCCATGGTATCGGAACTTAACCCATTGGTGGTAATTCTGGTTTCGATCTTTTTCGGTGCAATAATCAATGGGTCAGTCGTCATGGCAACCCAAACCGGGATCCACACCTCGATCATCTTTGTTATCCAGGCCTTTGTACTGCTGGCGATATTAATCAGCCGAGCTTTGATGTCATACCGCATCCGGAGAGTCCCTCATGCTGGATGAAATTTTACAGGCTGCGATCATCATCAACATCCTGGCGGCCACCATCCGCATCTCGACCCCGCTGCTGTTAGGCGCGATGGGCGAACTTGTTGCTGAACATTCCGGTGTGATGAATATGGGCCTGGAAGGCATGATGATGTTCGGGGTGTTCACTGTCTGGTTGGTCACCTTTGTCGGCGGCACTACGACCATTGGCATTCTCGGTGCGATGCTGGTCGGGGCCCTTTTAGGCCTTTTGTTGGCTTTCCTTGTGATTTATTTGAAGGTCGATCAAACAGTGGCGGGGTTATCGATCAACATCCTGGCGATTGGATTTAACGAGTTCTACGTCCGCATGGCTAATGCCAGCAACATACCCGTCCAAATAGAATTGCTCCCCAACATGAACATCCCCCTTTTATCTGGTGTTCCAATTATTGGAGAAATATTCTTCCAACAAAGATTCCTGACTTACCTGGCCTTTATCCTCGTGCCGGTGATCGCCTGGTTCCTGGGGCGAACTAAATTCGGCCTGTCGATCCGCAGCGCCGGTGAAAACCCACGTGCGGTGGACACGCGCGGCATCAGCGTCAACCGGGTAAGATTAATCGCCACAGTTTTTGGCGGCATCATGGCTGGTTTGGGCGGCGCATTCCTAATGTCGGTCACCTCCCGCTACCTGCCCGAAATGACCGCCGGGCGCGGCTGGCTGGCGATCATCATCGTTATCGCCGGCAACTGGAAGCCGGTCCGCATGGTGATTGCTACATTTCTCTTCGCCTTCCTCCAAGCATTACAGGTCACGCTGACCACCTTCGAGATCGCGGTGCCTTACGAAGTCCTGCTGGTCATGCCCTACGTGCTTGCCTTGGTTGCCCTGGCACTCGCCCGGGTGCGTTCAGCCCAACCGGCCAAGCTGGGTGTGCCATATTCAAGGGAATGACTACCTGGAATCTGGTCCTGATTCACGCGCCTGTGAGCCAGCATCCAACCATTTCTCAAAGTCCTGGGAACACATACCAGAATTTAAATAACAACATTTTTTACTGGCCTGGCTGAGGAGCCCAGCAGAACCCACCAAGGAGGGCACTATGAGAGCCTGGCTGCTGCCAACATTGCTGACATTGATCACCTGGGGATTTTGGGCATTTTTACCGAAATTAGCAGCCAAGTACCTTGATCCGCAGAGTTCAATAATTTACCAGGTATTAGGGGGATTTCTTGTTGGCGTGGTGGTATTGATCTCCCTAAAATTCCAGGTTCAATTTAACATTCCCGGTTTCACCCTCAGCCTGGCAATCGGAATTTTGGGATTCTTCGGGGCCTTCATGTACCTAGTGGCAGTCTCGAGGGGTCCATTAACACTGGTTGCTCCAATCACGGCTTTGTATCCCATGTTCGCCATCCTGCTGGGATTAATCTTCTTGCAGGAAACCATCTCCATTAAACAAGCTGCTGGCATTGGCTTGTCGCTGGTGGCAATTTATTTAATTTCTTCCTAACCAGGATTCATATGCCTTCTGAAAAACTTGTCGATGCCATAACAAATTTACGTGAAGAAGAATCAGTCGCCATAACTGCTGAGCTGCTTGAGCAGGGTACAGATCCATTGGATATCCTGGAAGATTGCCGTGAGGGGATGACCATCATCGGCGGTCGTTTTGAATGCCAGGAAGCCTTTCTGCCGGAATTAATGATGGCCGGCGAGATATTGAAGGCCATCTCAGATTTGATCAAACCAAGGATGGCTGCCGGTCCGCAGCAAGAACGTTTAGGCAAAGTTGTCATTGGCACAGTTCAAGGGGATATTCACGACATTGCCAAAGACATCGTTGTCTTTATGCTCGACATCAATGGCTTTGAGGTTTTTGACCTGGGTGTGGATGTGCCCCCGGAATCATTTATCGATAAGGTGCGCCAGGAGGGTGGTTCCATCCTTGCCTTGAGTGGATTCTTGACCCTGGCCTATGATCCTATGAAAGCCACTATTCGGGAACTCGAGCAAGCTGGTCTACGCGGAGAAGTCAAAGTGATGATCGGCGGCGGCCAGGTGGACGAATATGCCCGTGAGTATACCGGCGCAGATGCCTGGGGACCCGACGCCATGAGCGCAGTGCGCCTGGCAAAAGAATGGATAAAAAATTAAGCAGGTGACAATTAATATCGAGATTATTTATGCAGAAGATTGATCGCTTGCTAAAGGTTATTGACAAAGTATATAGCGGCCCAATTGTGAACGAAAAGGAATTCGATCACCAGAATGTAGCCGCGGGCGTCGCAAGAGTGATCGAGAAATACCAGATTGCTTTTAACAAGGAACAGATTATCCAGTCCGACGACAAACTGATCGACCGCGTATGGGAAGCTGCAATTGATTTTCTGGTCGGCTGCGGAATCTACCACACGGATACGCAGCGGTTGATCAAATTCAGCAGGCAGGAAATCAAAGCTGCTCTCACAGCCGCGCCTTCCGATGTCACTATAGGCTTAGGAGCTGATGCCAGGCAGTTCAAGACTCGTCAGGTTGAGGATCCTAGGCCCCCATTGGTAGGCGGCGGTCCTATAGGCACGCCACTATCCGAAGATCAATACGTGCCCATCATGCAGTCCTACTTCCAGGAGCCGATCTTGGATATCGTCGTCCCGGGAACACTGGCCACTAGCTACGGGCGCCAGGTACGCGCCAGGTCTCCCCTGGAGGTGATCGCCTCCTGGCAAGAGGTTGATCTGGTCCAGGAGGCAGCTGCAAAAGCCGACAGAACTGGACTTTCTGTGATGGGTGTTGAGATGGCCATGAGCGACTTGGGCCACTTATCAGCCATCAGCCGGGGTGGCTATCGACCTGAGGATACCCACATCGTGGCATTGATCAGCGAGATGAAGACCAATAATGACCTGCTCAACAAGGCGGCTCACAGCCTGCGCCAGGAGGGGGTAATCCTTGGTTTTTACAATCCCATCCTGGGTGGATTGGGCGGCGGCGCTGAAGGTGTGGCCGTTCTGATCTTAGCCGGATGGCTGGCTATGCACCTGATATATCTACCGACCAGCGTTGAATCCTGCCCAACTCATCCCTTCCTATCAAACTCAACCACCCCTGATATCATGCGCGCCATCAGTGTTGTTGGGGCAGCGGTGTCCCGCAATTCGCACTTGCTGTCAGAGTTTATGACTTCCCCCGTCAGCGGACCGGGGACCGAATCGCTGCTTTTTGAATGTGTCGCCATGGCTACAGTTGTATCAGCTTGTGGTGCTTCACGGGCATTAGGAGTTCGTTCGGGAGTCGGTGTAGTTGAAAATCACTGCACAGGTCTCGAGACCCGTTTCAATGGCGAGGTTGCCCACGCGGCAGCCGGCCTCTCTCGCACCCAGGCAGATGAGATCGTTCGCCAGGCTATCGAGCAATACAAGCCGGTGATGGATCAAAAACCAGTTGGGATCCCTTTCTCAGCTGCCTATGATACAGAGATCATGCAACCAACCAGAGCATGGCTGGATACATATGAGCAGGTCAAAGGTGAAGTAATTAACTGGGGATTACCAATGGAGTAAAACCCCCATACTTTGTTAAATTATCGGAGGACATACGAATGGCAGATGTAGAAAAACTTCAAGGAGAACTGAGTGAACTGCTGCTTGTGGAAGATCCTGACGCCGGATTGGCCTGGGCTGAAGAAACCCTGAAAGGCGATATTGGAGTCACAGATTTCTTCAACCTGGTCTTCACCCCCGCAATGGCGGCCGTAGGGGATAAGTTCGGACGTATGGAGATCTTTTTACCCGAGCTGATGGATGCTGCTGACCGGGCGAAAAGGATCAGCGAAGAAGTTTTGCAGCCGATGATGGCCGCCTCGGATTCCGATCAGGAGCTCATCCGCGGCAAGATCGTCATGGCCTCTGTCAAAGGAGATTTGCACGATATTGGTAAGAACATGGTTGTCTTAATGCTGCGTGTGAATGGCTTCGAGGTATTTGACATGGGTGTCGATGTTGCCCCGCGCGACATCCTCGACAAAGCTAAAGAAGTCGAGGCGGATATAGTTGGCCTGTCATCCTTGATGACCACCTCCATGCCTTATATGAAGGAATGCGTAGAACTCAGGAATGGTTTTGGTCTTAAGGGCAACTTTTCCGTGATTGTCGGCGGAGCCCCCATTACGGCAGAATATACCGCTGAGATTGGCGCTGATTCTTTCGGCAAGAACGCGGTCGAAGCGGTCGAGCGATGCCTGGCCTTGTTGGATCGGCCAGCGATTGAATGAGCTAGGATAGGAGAATATATAAAATGGGACACCGAGCAAGAATCGTAGAAGTACTGCATAGAGCCGAAACCGGGCCGATCATGGAAGAGGAAGATTTCGAGCGCAACCTGGTTTCGCCAACCGTTAAAAAGCTGATCAAAAAGTATGACATAAAGTTCGACGATTCAATAATCGTCAGCAGTGATGACGATCTGGCTGATCGTGTATTCCAGGCCGGGTTAGACCTGGCTGTCGAAGCGGGCATGTACTGCCAGAGCACCAGCCGGCGCATCGTCTGGACCAGAGAGGAATTCGTGGAGGCGTTGCGCTTCTGCCCCTCCGAGGTGGTCATGGGCGCGGGTGTGGATGCCGTGACAGCCAAAGCTCGTGTGCCGGAGGATGATACCCGCGTGGTCGTAGCTGGAGGTGCATATGGAGTGCCCGTTCCGGAGCATATGTACATCCCCATGAGTCTCAGTTACTTAAAAGAACCCTCCATTGATGTCATTGACAATCCTTCCCTGGAATCAGTCTACGGCCATCCGGTTAAGGCGGCCTCCCCATGGGAGGTTCTGGCCGCCCGCCGTGAAGCTGAATTAGCCCTCCAGGCGGCCAATATTGCCGGGCGCCCCGGCATGTGTCTAGGCTGCGTGGAATTATCCGCCACAGCATTAGGTGGCTTGGCTGGAGTCTCCTGGGGTGGCTACCGACCGACCGATTGGCTGCATGCCCCCATCATGAGCGAGCTCAAGACCAACTATGACATGCTTTCCATCGTCACACATTCCGTGCGCACTGGGACGATCCTCGAGGCTTATTACAACCCGATTTATGGTGGTTATGTTGGTGGCGCCGAGGGTGTGGCGGTGGCTATCGTCGGCGGCCTGATCTTGTTAAACCAGGTCCACCCAGGACATACTTACAACACCCGTCCCAACCACCCCTTCTTCAACTGCGACACCACACCAGAATTGATCTGGGCCATCTCACTCGGCGTGCAAGCCCTAACTCGAAATACAAATCTATTGGTTGACACTCTGGTTGGTCCTGCGGGAGGCCCTGGCACAAAAACCATGCTCTATGAGAATGCCGCTTTCGTCGCCTCTACGACTGTTTCGGGGCAATCACTGATGACCTCCTGTCATTCCGCCTCTGGGGGCAGCATCCCTCGCCACGCCAGCGGATTAGATTCAAAGATCTGCGCCGAAGTCACCCATGCTGTTAGCGGTATGACGCGCGCAGAGGTAAACGAGATCGTCAAACAGATCATCCCACTCTATGTTGATGATTTGGACAAAAAACCAATTGGCAAGCCATTCGAAGAGGTCTACGACATCGACAACGTCGAGCCCATCCCTGAGTGGCAGGGCATGTACGATGAAGTTCGTGATGAGTTGATTGGACTGGGATTGCCAATGGACAGGATCAGAATCCCGAGCTAACTGACCTCCTGGAATTGAAAAGTGCATCCGACACACTTGGTTGCTGATGACCAATTTCACCATTCAAGAGGTACCATCTGAAGAAACACAAGTAAGTATGAATTTGCTTTTGTTCTCAGTTGTCAGACATCAAACGTTTGACAATTAGCCGCCATTCTGCTATGATGAAATTATTCACAAATCTCGCCCGTAGGGAATCAGTTACGGTGATTAGGACCTCCCTACCCATCATATGTATAGAAAAACGCTTATGCGAAAAGACAATATCCTGGGGTGAAGAAAATGGAAAATAAATCCAATCCTTTAGCGATCAGAGACCGTCGACCTCTCTACATCCAGGCGATTGAGGCGATTACTGAAAAAATCGAGTCAGGCGACCTTGCGCCTGGTTCACAACTCCCACCGGAGGATGAACTCGCTTCAAGCCTGGGTATTTCCCGCTCAACTTTGCGGGAAGCGCTTAGTCACCTGGAGACGCATGGCCTGATCGCTCGCCGGCAGGGCATCGGAACGTTTGTTTCGACTCCATCAGGACCGGGATTTTTCGGAGGCCTGGAACGCCTGGAACCCTTCCAGTACCTGGCTACTGCGGCTGGGAAGGCGCACTCCCCAGTCGAAAAAACTGTCAGCATGGTACACGCTAACGAAGAGATCGCCTCCATTCTTAACACAAATCCCGGCACAGAGCTGGTGCGGATTCAGACCATCGAAGCCATAGACGATGTTCGCTGCATGTATTTTGATGATCATTTCATCAATACTGGCGGGTTGGATCAGATCTTGGCGGATTTCGATGGTTCAGTATTAACCTATATGTTCGAGGAGTGTCACCCGCCTCTATCTCACACTCGATCTGAAATATTTGCCATCGCTGCGGATGATGATATCGCCGCGAAGCTGGATATTCCAGTAGGGAAACCAGTATTTAACATGGTTGAGACATACTTCGCCTCAAATGGAAAAATCCTTGGCGTGGGTTATATCTATTTCGTCACCGATCGCTTCCGCTTTTATGTCACCCGGCGCGCTGTACAAAGGCGCACACCTTAGTCAGGAGAAATTGGTATGGATTTGACCATCCACAATGCTCTGCACGACAAGACCCTAAAACCTATCCATCTCGGTATCAACCAAGGAAAGATTGACGAGCTAAGCGAGGAAGCGATTCTACCAGGTGCAAAGTCGATTGATGCCCAGGGTGCAATGGTCTCACCAGCTTTTATTGAACCGCATTTCCATATCGAAAACGCCCTGGTCTGGGATGAGGACAACTTAAATCAAAGCGGCACCTTGAGAGAAGCGATAGATATCTATGCTGACGTTAAGATGAACTTCACCACCGAGGACATCGTCCAGCGGTCGACAAAAACCATTCATGAAGCCCTCCGCCACGGCACTTTGTGGATGCGGAACCACGTTGATATCGACCAGTATGCCAAGCTGGACTTATTGGAAGGGGTTGTGGCTGCTCGTGAGAAATTCAAAGATATCTTTGACCTGCAGATCATCGCCTTCCCCCAGCACGGATTGGCGAAAAATCCAGAATCTGTGGATTTGATGTGGCAGGCGATGGAGAACGGCGCCCAGCTGGTCGGCGGCATTCCTCATCACGAGAAAAACATGGAAGATGGAGCCCGGCAGATCGAAATCGCCTTCGAGATCGCCAAAGCCAAGAATGTCAACATCGATATGCACATAGACGAAACCGACAACCCCTATTGGCAATCGTTGGAACTTCTTGCGGAAAAGACGATCGAAGAAGGCTATCAGGGCAGGGTGACTGCAGGCCACTGTACTTCAATGGCAGCCTGGGATCAGAAAACTCTGGTACGGATCATCGATAAAGTTAAAGAAGCTGATATCACAGTTGTGACCAATGCTCCCATAAACCTATTGCTGCAGGGGCGTGGAGATGAGCTCCTTGTCCGCAGAGGTATCGCCCGAGTAGCAGAGCTTCTCGAAGCAGGCGTGAACGTCTGCTGCGGTCAGGATGACCTGCTCAACATGTTCTACCCTTTTGGGCAGATGGATCCATTAGAAGTAGCCAATATCACTGCCCATGCTGGCCACCTTACTTCCCCGGAGCAGATTGAGGCTACTTTTAATATGCCCCGTTACAATGCTGCCCGCAATATCGGCCTGGAGAATTACGGTCTCCACGAAGGTGCTGAGGCAAATCTGGTTTTGCTGAAAGCAGACTCGGCTGTTGATGCTCTCCGCCGAAAGCCTGAACGCTTGTACGTCATCCGCCAGGGTGAGGTCTTGGTCCAGAATGAACTGCGAACGGATTATGCCCCACAAGTACCAGATTGACTGTCCAATTAACGTCCTGGATAAGTAAGTCGAGGAACCTAAAAAATGAAAAACAGCCCAATTTATGACTACATGCTTTCGGTTCTGGATAAAGCAGAACATGGTCCTGTCGTTGATGAGAATGATTGGGATTTCAACTACATCAACCGCACTATTAAAGATCTGGTGAAGAAATATGATATTCAATGGGATGCGGAAGTGATGGTCCCTGCGGACGATGACCTGGCAGACCGCTTATTTGAGGCGGGTATGGAACTGGCCCGTGAAGTGGGTGTCTACTGCCTGGACACCAAGCGCCAGATGAAATGGAGCCAGGAAGAGCTGGATTACATCCTCTCAACCGCTCCCAAAGAGGAAGTATTGGGACTTGGGGAGGATAAAGTCACCGTCCGCCACCGCCTACCCGATGAAGATTCACCCATTACTACGATTGGCGGTCCTTACGGCACTCCAGTGGCAGAAGAATTGTTCGTTCCTATCATGGTCAGCTACGCCCAGGAGTCGATCCTTGATTACATTGACAACGCCACGCTGGTGAGCACGCACGGCCGCCCGATCAAGGCTGGCTCTCCCTGGGAGGCAGTCGGCTGCTGGCAGGAAGCCCAGCTGTCTTTTGAAGTGCTTGAGCGTGTAGGTCGCCAGGGTATGCCGATCGGTTGTGCGGAGGATTCGCCCTCCGCGATCGGTGAATTGGCGACCACTACTTATGGAGGATTCAGACTCACCGATTGGCATCATGCCTCCTTCATTTCCGAGTTGAAAGTCGCTTACGCCGAGTTGACCAAATCCATCCACTACCAGCACACCGGCGCTTTCTCACACAATTTCTATAACACGATCTATGGTGGGTATGTCGGTGGCGCGGAGGGCCTTGCAGTCGCCATTGTGGCTGGGGTGATCTTGATGAAGGCTACCCTTAATGGCACGACATTTAATCCAGGACCCAGCCACGCCCACCTCAGCTGCAACACCTTTCCAGCCATGATCCCATCCCTATCCCTCGGCTTCCAGGCCATCAGCCGCAATACCAAGCTGATGACTTCTTCCTTCCCTCGGCCAGTTGGCGGCCCCTGCACGAAAACACTGCTTTATGAATCTGCCGCCATGGCTGTCGCCACCGTTCCTGCCGGGATTTCGATCCTGGAGGGGATTCAATCTGCGGCTGGGCGCATCACCAACCACGTCACCGGTTTGGAAGCGAAGTTCCTGGCTCAGGTCGGCCGCGCCTCAGTTGGTTTGACCCGCTCCGAGGCCAATGAATTGGTGCAGCACATCATCCCCCTGTACGCAGATCAGCAGAATCTCGGTGAAGCGATTCAGGGAGTGCCTTTCGAGGAGGCATACGACGTGGAAACTATTCAACCCCTTCCGGAGTGGCAGGGGATGTACGAGGAAACCTGCCGGGAAATGGAAGCTTTACTGGGATTGACTCTGTAGATACTGGATATTTGAGACTAGATATTGCATTTTCCATCTTGTAGAGGATAACCATGACTCAGCGAATGGCGATATACATGCAGGACGTAGTCGATATACAGGAAGAACTCCAATTAGCGCGCTACATGGAAGAGCGTGGATTCAGTGAAATCTGGCAGGGAGATAATCGTCTGGCGCGCGATTGCATCGTCTTGATGAGCGCTTTTCTGACACACACCAAACGACTCAGGGTTGGATCCGGCGTTCTTCCCATTTGGACCAGGAATCCGGCCGTCATTGCAGCCTCATTCAGTTCTATGTGGGAATTAGGCGGCAAGGTGGATGGGCAAGGCCGGGTGATGCTCGGCCTCGGCGCCTGGTGGGAACCCATCGCCAGCCGGGTCGGGGTGAAGATGACCAAGCCTTTGAAAGCCATGCGCGAGAACATTGAGGCCATCCGCCAGCTGCTCACCATGGAGACCATCACCTACCAGGGTGAGTTTGTCAATCTGGAGAATGTCAGCCTGGATGTTGTCTATGGGGACACCTCCCCACGCGATATCCCCATCTACCTCGGAGCCACCGGGCCCAAAATGCTCGAGCTGGCTGGAGAAATCTGCGACGGAGTCTGTTTGAACTATGGCGTCTCGGTAGATTATATAAAAAGAGCTATTGCCCTGGTGGAAAAAGGAGCAGCAAAAGCTGGTAAATCGCTCTCCAATATCGATTTACCAGAACTAATGGTCGTGTCCATGTCGGACGAGAACCCTGATGCAGCCCTTCACGCTGGTAAAAAATTGGCTGCCTATTACTTCGCCACGGAACCACACATTATGAAAGCCAGTGGTGTGGATGAAGAAATTGCCGAAAAGGCGAAGGCGCTGATGGGTTGGCCTGCCACCGAGGAGGATTACGAACGAGCCAGTGCTGTCATCCCGGAAGATATTGTTCGGGACATTATGGCAGTCGGCACTGCTGAAGAATGCCGTCGGAAAGTTAAGGAGTATCTCGATGCGGGTGTCACCTGCCCCATCTTGTACCCGCTGCGCGGTACTATCAAGGAAGTGATCGATGCCTTTGCCGACGGTGTTTAACCTTTCTGAAACTTATAGATGAGGGATCAGTATTGAATTAATGATTATCTTGACTTTGAATTGCGGCAGTTCGTCGGTTAAATACAGCCTCTGGGAGATGCCAGGGGCTAAGCCTCTCTGTCAAGGTATCGTTGAAAGAGTGGGGATGGGTGACAGCACACTCACCCACAAGTCGGTTTCGAATACCAGTAAGAATCAAGAAGTCGACTGCCCAGATCATGAAGCTGCGATCGACCTGATCTTCGATGTCATCACTGATTCTGAGAGCGGAGTTGTGAGCGATCTCTCTGAAATCGAGGTAGTCGCCCATCGCGTCGTTCACGGTGGCGAAAAATACACCCATTCCGTGATCATCGATGAGGACGTGATCGGGGCCATAGACGAATTTGCTATCCTGGCCCCGCTGCACAATCCCAATAATTTGCTGGGCATCCGCATGGCGCAGAAAGTCATGCCCTCAGTCCCGCATACTGCTTCATGGGATACCGCCTTCTCCGCCGCCTATATGCCGCGCCACACCAGCCTGTATGCCATCCCTTACAAATTCTATGCTGAATACGGAATCCGGCGTTATGGCTATCAAGGTCTATCCCACAGCTATGTTGCTAAAAGGGCAGCCAGATTGCTGGGCCGGAATCGCTCAGAAGTGAATCTCATATCTTTGCATATCGGTAATGGTTCCACGGTCACTGCGGTTAAAAAAGGTCGACCATACGATCAAAGCCTTGGCTTCTCGACATGTGGTGAAGGCCTGGTTATGGGGACTCGTTGTGGAGACCTGGATCCCATCGTGCCCTTATTTATGATCCAGCATGCCAATATGACCCACCAGGAAGTAGAGGACGTTTTATACAGACAAAGCGGAGTATTTGGGCTTTCCGGTGGGTACATCGACCGGCGCGACATAATCAGTGCTGCCTCGGACGGGGACACGCGCGCTCAGTTAACCCTGGATGTTGAGTGCTATCGGCTGCGCAAGTATATCGGCGCATATGCCGCTGCGCTGGGAGGCATCGATGCGGTTGTTTTCACAGCTGGGGTCGGTGAAAATTCCCCCCTCCATCGTCAATTGGCCTGTCAAGACCTGGATTTTCTGGGGATTCAACTCGACCGTAAAGTAAATAACTCAGCTGTCGGCAGACAATCCGAGGTAGATATCAGTACTGTTGATTCCAAGGTAAAAGTATTCGTCATCCCCACCGATGAAGAGCTGGTCATGGTGGAGGATGCCGCCGCAATTATTGAAGATCGCTTCGATCCTGACAATTTTACATATTCCTTCGAGCAGCCTGGTTATGTACCTTCCTACCTTCGATTTTGACGCACTTTCATCCGGAACCCGATTGTCTCAGGAACAGGTGGACCAATGTTAATCACCAATGCTCATTTGATCACCTGGGGGGTACCAAATGAAATCCTTCATGATCAAGCTTTGCTAATTTCCGGCAAAAAGATTGTTGAGTTTGGACCTTCCTTTGAACTGGTGGCGAAGTATCCAGATGAAACTCAGCTTGATGCAGCTGGCCAATATGTTATGCCCGGCAACATCGATGCCCATGGTCATTACTACAGTGCCTTCGCAGTCGGCATGTCGATCCCCGGAGAAGCCCCGATCACCTTACCCACTATCTTGCACAAGTTGTGGTGGCCGTTCGATAAAGCTCTTGGAGAGGAGGAAGTTCGCTACTCAGCATTGATCGGCGCTATCGATGCCATCAAGCACGGCACTACGACATTGTTCGACCACCATTCCTCCCCCAATTGCATCGATGGCGTCCTGGATATCATTGCGGAAGTTATCGAATCAGCCGGCATACGTTCGGCATTATGTTTCGAAGTCACTGACCGGGACGGTCCAGAACGCACCCAGGCCGGGATAGCTGAGAATTCACGCTTCATTAATCGCTGCTCCCAGGATCAAGTCGCCGACGGCCGCGTTGCAGCCAACTTCGGCATCCACGCTCCGATGACGGTCTCAGAAGAGACATTATCTCAATGCCGCTCGGCTGTCCCCGCTGGGACCGGTTTCCATCTCCACGTAGGTGAGCACGAATACGACCAGATTCGCAGTATTGCGATGGCTGGCACTCGCTCGGTTGACCGGCTCAAGAACCATGAAATCCTCGGTGGCAAGTCAATCCTGGCACATGCCATCCATCTCGATGCTAGAGAAGTAAATTTGATCGCCGAAACAAATTCCTGGGTCAGCCACCAGCCGCGCAACAACCAAAACGCTGCCGATGGCATTGCAGAAGTCGAGTCTTATTTAAGGGCAGGGGTGCGCGTTTGTCTTGGAAATGATGGCTTATCCAACACGATGTGGCGCGAGGCAGAGGCAGCTTATTTCCTGCAAAAAATTAAGCACCGGGATGGTCGCCGTCTCCCCGGAGATCAGCTGCTGCAGATGGCGGTTAATAACAATGCTGCCTTGGCTTCAGCCTATTATCCGGAGGCGCCCCTAGGGGTGATCGAACCAGGAGCATACGCTGACCTGATTTTCGTTGATTACAAGCCGGCGACTCCGCTGACTGCCGAAAATATCACCGGACATTACGTATTCGGCTTCAATGAATCGATGATCACTACAACGATTGTTGCGGGTGAAGTTTTGATGAAGGACCGGCAGCTTCTCACCCTAGACGAAAGTGAGATAAAAGCCAAATCAAGAGAGCTCGCTCCTTCGTTGTGGGCGCGTTACGAAGAATTGGTTCCCCCAGATCACGTGCTGGGCTGACCATCAAGAATTTATATCTAAGGAGACAATAATGCGCAGTTTTTTAGGCAAAGACATAATCTCTCTCAAGGAATTTGGACGCGAAGATTTCTACCGGGTATTCGAAGTATGCGATCGGCTCGCTCCTTTTGCCTACGAGCGGCGCAATTCAGACTTATTGAAACATAAAACATTGGTCACGGCTTTTTACCAACCGAGTACCCGCACACGCCTGTCATCCGAAGCAGCCATGATCCGGTTGGGAGGCGCAGTAACCGGATTTTCGGATGCGAAGATGACCCGGGCGGGAGACTTCTACCAGGAATCCATTCGCGATACCTTTGGCATGCTCGAATTTTATGGCGATGCAATCGTCATGCGCCATTTTGAGCAGGGCGCACCGGCAGAGGCTGCCAGGTGGTCTTCCGTCCCCATCCTGAATGCAGGCGATGGTTGGGGTGAGCATCCGATGCAGGGCATCAGCGATCTATACACCGTCTTGAAACACAAGGGTACCTTGGATGGGCTGCATTTTATCCTGGATGGTGACTTGAGGATGCGCACAATGCACTCCATGAGTTATGCAGTCACAGAGTTCGATATTACAGTTTCTTACGTACACCCACCGGATATGGGTTTGCCGGACGAGGTGAAGCAGTACATCGATGAGCGCAACCTCAACTACCGCTTTGTTGAACATATCGAGGAAGCCATCGCCGATGCGGACATGATCTACATGGAGCCGGTCGTCCAGCCGGATTACACCAAGGCTCGTGATGAACGCTCCGGTGATGTCGGTCGCACGCCAGATAACTACAAGGTCACCAGGGAGCTGATGCGCAAGGCGAAATCCGACTGCATGGTATTCCATTCCCTGCCGCGCATGGATGAATTGGAGACTGCGGTGGATAAGACTCGGCATGCCTGGTATTGGTCCGAAGCATATTACGCAGTGGTCACCAAGATGGCTCTCATGGCGTTGGTGCTGGGTGCAATGGAGTAAAAATGAATACCAAAGTTGATTTTGAAGTTTTAGCCTCAGTATTAGAAAAAGCGGAAACTGGACCAGTCATCGATGAAAAAGTCTGGGATCAGCAGCTCATTGGAGCAAAGGTCAAAGAGCTGATCGCCAAATACGACATCTCATGGGATGAGGACATTTTAGTCCCCTCCGACGATGCCTTGGCCGATCGCCTTTTTGCTGCCGGGATGGAGCTGGCTTTAGAAAGCGGCGTGTACTGCATCAACACCAAACGCCAGATGCTCTGGGAGCAGGATGAACTTCAGAAAATTCTTGATAGCTCTCCTGATGAACTAACCGTCGGTGGAGGGGATGATACGGCCACCATCAAACACCGGGTACCTGAGCAGGCTGCCCATGTCACCATCATTGGTGGTGCATATGGGACCTTGATCGAAGAAGAACTGTATCCGGTTATGGTTGAAGGGTACGCCAAAGAGCCCCTGCTGGAGATCATTGAACCCCCTTCAATTCCAACTGCCCGGGGTAGGACGATCCGCATCCAATCGCCATGGGAAGCGCTTGCAGCCAAACGGGAAGCTGACCTGGCAATGGGTGCGATAAATAGGGCTGGTAGGCCGGGCATATGTGTGGGTGCTGCGGCAACCTCTGGAAGTGAGATCATCGAACTGGCAGCTACTTCCTACGATGCTTTTCGACAATCAGACTGGCATCATGCCTCTTTCGTCAGTGAGAATAAAGTATCTTATGCGGACCTGACCCGCGCGGCGCATTTCGTTCAAACCAACTCTGTTGCACATAATTTCTGTGATCCAATTTACGGCGGGTATCTAGGTGGAAAACAGGGCGTCGCGATCGGCTGCGTTGCTGGATGCATCCTATTAAGGGGAACCCTATTCGGGGACACGGTAAATGCCGGTCCCAGTCATGCTCATCTCAGCTGCGACACCCATCCCGACATGCTCGCCGCGCAGGCGTTATCTTTCCAGGCACTGAGCCGCAACACACACCTGCTCCACTCTGTTCACATACGCCCTGCCGCAGGACCTGGGGTAAAGCAAATATTCTATGAAGTCGCCGCCATGGCTGTAATGGGAGTAACTTCTGGTGTGGATTACATCAAGTCTGTCCAGTCCGCCACCGGGCGAAACCTTGGTCATACCTCGCCCCTCGAAGCCCGCTTCTGTGCTCAAGTTGCCCATGCTGCGGAGGGAATGTCACGAGTAGATGGAAATTCTATTGTTCAAAAATTGGTTGAGAAATATCGGCATGGTTTAGTAGATGCTGATATTGGTAAACATTTCCAAGAGGTCTACAACCTGGACACACTGGAACCCACCCCAGAATGGCAGCACACTTACGAAGCTGTCGCCCAAGAACTAGATACGATGGGACTTTCGCTCTAATTGAGAGAGAGGCAAAAAATTATGAACAAACCTGATTACCTGGCTCCGCAAACTTTGGCTGAAGCGCTTGATGCACTGGGAAAACATCCCCATGGCGTCCAACTTATCGCCGGAGGGACAGATCTCGTGCCCCAGATGCGTTCAAAGATGGTTCAACCAGAATTATTGGTCGATCTGCGCCTTCTCGGTCTGGAAGGGATTGAGATGACCGGAGATGGCATCCGCATCGGCGCCCGTGCCACGCATACCGATATTCTGGAGTCGGATCTATTAGCCGAACATTGTCCGGCGCTGGTCGAATCAGCTGCCGATATTGCTGGACCACCTATACGCAATCGAGGCACTGTTGGCGGCAACCTGGTCAACGCCTCGCCCGCAGCGGACCTGGCACCCCCATTGCTGGTATATGATGCTCAAGCCGTGTTAGCCAGTTCGCGGGGTGAAAGATCCGTTCCCCTGGAGGAATTCTTCACTGGACCTGGGGGGACTGTTTTGTCCGATGACGAGATTCTGACTGAGGTTTATATTCCTCCAGTTGCCCCCAATTCCTCCTCGAAATTCATCAAACTTGGCAAACGCAAGGCCATGGCCGTCGCTGTAGTTAGCGTGGCGGCCAGATTGACGCTTGATGATTCAGGGAGCATCTCTCAAGCCAGGGTCGCCCTGGGATCGGTGGCTCCCATACCCATGCGGGCGCTGAAAGCTGAAGCAGTCTTGGAAGGCCATCCCCCAAGCGCCGAACTTTTCGCCGAAGCAGGCCGGGTCGCCAGTTCAGAATCCTCCCCCATCGATGATATCCGTGCCAGTGGGGAATATCGCCAGAAGATGGTCGCGGTTTTGACCCGCAGAGCCTTGGCGGCTGCCTGGGGGCGACTGGGAGGTGAAGTCTAGATGGCGGAAATCAATTTGAGTTTCTCCGTAAATGACCAGAAGATGGAAGTGAGCACAGAACCAACCAGGACGCTGCTTAGTGTCCTGCGGGATGATCTGAAGCTGAAGGGCGCTAAAGAAGCCTGTGGTCAAGGGGATTGCGGTGCTTGCGTCGTTCTCCTGGATGGTGAAGCTGTCAATTCCTGTCTGGTCCTGGCTGTCCAGGCAGAAGGCAGCCAGGTAATCACAGTCGAGGGACTCGCCTCGAAAGGCCAGCTGCACCCATTGCAGCAGAATTTTATTGAGAACTGGGCTTTTCAATGTGGTTACTGCACCGCCGGGATGCTGATCTCATCTTACGCACTGCTGATGGACAACCCAAATCCCAACCCTGAAGAAATCCGTGCCGCAATTGCCGGAAATCTATGCCGCTGCACCGGCTACCACGAAATCATCGAGGCTGTAGGTAAGACTGCCGCAGACTTGCAGCAACCTGTACTTACGTCCGAATCATAAATAAAAAATTGAGATAAATCTGGAGGCTACCATGAGTGATTGGGAATCAAAACAAAAACAATTCATCAAAGATATCCTTGCCGGGGATGAAGAGGCAGCCGTTTCAATGGCTCGCACTTCGCTTGAGGAAGGCGCCACACCGGTAGAATTTTTCGAAAACTGCATCGCTCCTTCCCTCCAGGATGTGGGCAAACGTTTCGAGACCCTGGACATCTTCCTGCCGGAGATGGTCACCGCTGCGGATACCGTCGAAAAAGTCAATAGCGAAGTTATCAAACCAGCTGTGGCCGAGTCCCAGGCTGGAGAGAGCATGTCATTAGGAAAAGTCCTGCTGGCCACCGTCCAGGGCGACCTGCACGACATAGGCAAGAACATGGTCGGCCTGATGCTGAAAGTCAACGGTTTCGAGGTGGTCGACCTGGGCACCAATGTCCCCCCGGCAGATATTGTCGCCCGGGCTGAGCAGGAGCAGGTAGACATCATCGGCATGTCTGCCCTGCTCACCACCTGCTTACCCTATATGAAAGATGTCTGCGACTTTCTCGAAGGTAAGGGCATCCGTGATAAGTATCCCGTGATCATCGGCGGCGCAGCCACGCACCCGGAGATCGCCGAAGAAATGGGCGCCAATACCCACGGTGGGTCCGCGGCTGAAGGCGTGGAGAAATGCAAGATGTTATTAGGCAAACTCTAGCAATGACCGATCCAACCGATTACGAAATTCTTCTCAACACGCTTGATAAAGCCGAGAACGGCCCCATCATCGACGAGAAAGAATGGGACCACCAATATATCAGCCAGACTGTCCAGGAGCTCGTTCAAAAATACGATATCTCCTGGGCCACGGACGATCCAATGGTGCCCTGGGATGATGATTTTGCAGATCGGGTTTATGCAGCTGGGTTGGAGATGGCCCTTAGAACGGGCGTTTATTGCCTGGACACAAAAAGGCAAATGCTATGGAAGCGGGGGGAATTAGAGCACATACTCAAGAGAACACCCAGGCAAGTCACCGTGGGAGCCGGGGAGGATGCAGTCACTGTGTATTCTCGTAAGCCCGATGACAGTACCCGGGTCGCTATCTTTGGCGGCCCATGGGGAGTGCCAGTTACCGAGGAACTTTACGGTCCTTTCATCGAAAGTTACGCCCAGGAACCCGTATTTGACCTGGTCGAAAACGCCACTCTGCTCTCGACACATGGCCGTCAGATCCGGGCTGCTTCTCCCTGGGAGGCGGTCGCAGGTTGGCAGGAAGCACAGATGGCCCTTGAGGCAATTGAACGGGCTGGCCGTCCAGACATTGCTGTAGGTTGTGTTGAAATCTCCACCACCGAGGTTGGTGAATTGGCTGGGAGCACGTATGGAGGTTATCGCCCTACAGATATACATCACGCGGCCCTGATCAGCGAGCAAAAGACAGCTTACCATCAGCTGATCAAATCAGTTCATTTTGCCCATACCCAATCTTTTTCCGAAACCTATTTCAATCCTATGTACGGAGGTTATGTGGGTGGAGGTCCCGGCGTGGCGATTGCGATCGTGTCAGGTATGTTGTTGGTGAAGGCCAGCCTGGGGGGTACCTTTTGCAACACTGGCCCTACCCATGTTCACCTGGATTGCAGCACACATCCGGATTTGATCGTTGCCACCGGGCTTGCCTTCCAGGGTCTAGCTCGTAATACCGATCTGTTGGTATCGCCTTTTGTACGGCCAACCGCGGGCCCCGGGACCAAGGAAATTTTCTACGAGAGTGCTGCATTAACGATTGCCACTGTGGTCTCCGGTGCTTCGCTGATTGACTGTGTTCAATCTGCAACTGGCAATAACACCCTTTATTCCTCTCCACTTGAGGCACGGTTCTGTGGTGAGCTTTCCCATTCAGTTGAAGGAATGACGAGAAAAGAAGCTGATCCAATTGTGAAGAAATTGGTTAATAAATACAAATCCATTCAAGGAGAACGACTTATCGGTAAACCGTTCACCGAAGTTTATGATTTGGAGTCCCTTCAGCCGACACCGGATTGGCTAGATTTGTATGAGAGTGTTTGCGAAGAATTTGACCAGGAGTTTGGATTATCTGTGAATTGATGAGGAGTAACCTATGCTGCAGCGTTTGAATTCGGGGGTAGGTGTTGCCGCTATAACCGGGGCGGTTTTCGGGGTCGTGACCGCTATTGAGGGCGTTATTGGACGCACGATCGGCGCAGTTAACGCCAGCCTGCTTGAGCATGCTATCGCTGGGCTGATCTCAATCCCTGCGATCGTGATTTTGCTTACCAGCCGCAGGCTGGATTGGGAAGATACCCGCAGCGTATTACCACTATCTGCTGTCGTCGCGGTGCTGGTAATTGCTGCAGTGGCTGGTGTGGCTTATTCCATGCCTCGCATCGGCGTCACCGCCGGGAACATGGCTCTCCTCTTTGGTCAAATGGGCATCGTCTTGCTCATTGACACCTTCGGGATTGGTGGCTACCCCCGTGTTCCCTTGTCATTACCACGTATTGCCGGATTGCTTTTGATGGTTGCCGGGATTTTTTTGGTGCTCCCTAGAGACTCTTAACCAGGGAACCTTGATTGGCCATGATGAATGGAAGTGCGGAGACCTTAGCTTATGCCTGAATTCGATGTCGTTGGAAAACCTCTGGCTGCAGTGGGCAGCCAGGCGATTGTCACTGGAAAGGCGGTTTATAGTCCTGACCTTGAGCTGCCCAATATGCTGGTCGGCAAACTGCTCTATTCTCCACACGCCAGTGCCCGCATTCAAAAAATAGATGTCTCATTTGCCCGGGCGGTTCCGGGGGTACATGCAGTCCTAACCGCCGATGATATTCCTGGTGAAAACAGCTATCTTTACTGGTATCCCGATCAACCACTCTTGGTGTCGGACCAGGTCCGCTACCAAGGGGATGCAGTTGCGGCCGTGGCGGCTGAATCGGAGGAGATAGCCCAGGCAGCTTTGGAAGCGATAATCGTGGAGTACGAGCCTTTGGAAGGCATTTATGATCCAGAAGAGGCCATGCAGCCTGGTTCAATCCAGGTCTGGCCGGATAAGGGCAATGTGCAGAGCCATTACGTGGATCACTGGGGTGATATTGAAAGGGGTTTTGTCCAGGCGGATGTGATCGTTGAGGGCACATATTCCACTCATTACGAAGAGCACGCCATGTTGGAGACCGAATCGGCTGTAGCTTACCTGGAACCCGATGGCACCGTGGTCGTTTACGCCTCCGCCCAGGCTCCCCATCGAGACCGACTCCAGATCGCCCGCGCCTTGGGCTTGCCGGAGGCCATGGTGCGCGAGATCACGCCTCATATCGGCGGGGCATTTGGCGCCAAGGATGAAGCCAATATTCAGATTCACGCCGCCTTATTGGCCTTCGAGACAGGCCAGCCGGTGAGAATCGTCCGCACGCGTGAAGAGTCGATCCGCACCCATGTCAAGAGACATCCAGCCAGGATCCGTTATCGAACAGGAGCGACCAAAGACGGCAAATTGACCGCCGTCCATATGATCGCCATTGGTGATACCGGTCCATATGTAAATGCGGGTGAAGAGGTCATGATGGTGATGGCCAATTATGGTGTCAGCCCATATTATGTTCCCCACGCCCGCTCGGAAGCCTACACTGTGCTCACCAACAATCCCATCTGCGGTGCATTCCGCGGCTTTGGAGTGCCTCAAGTCACATTCGCCTTCGAACGGCAGATGGATGAACTCGCTCGCCGCCTGGAGATGGATCCATTGGAAATTCGACAATTGAATGGATTGAAAACCGGTCAGCGCTTTCAGCCTAAAGCGATCGTACGCCAGGGGGATGGGATGCAGGCCTGTTTGGAGAAAGCAGCTCAACTGTCCGATTGGCATGCCCGGGAGAAAATCTCTCGCCAACCCGCGCCTCATTTGCGTCGTGGTTGGGGCATCGCCGCCTCCTTCCATAAATCGGGATTTGGCTGCGACGTAACTGATCACGCTTCAGCTGCCGTGAACATGGCTCCAGATGGATCCGTCCTGGTGCGCACTGGAGCCGCTGATATGGGGCAAGGAGCTCATACCGTAGTCGCCCAATTCGTCGCCGAGCGCTTAGGAGTCTCCCCTTCCCAGGTAAACGTATACAAACCCGACACCACCTTGGCCGGCGATGCAGGCGCTTCGGTTGCCAGCCGGGCGACATTTTTCTCTGGCAATGCCGTAGTTCGAGCTGCTGAACCCATCCGCAAAGTACTGCTCGATCTGGCTGCTGAAGAAACTGGCGCCGATCTGGATTTGATCGATTTGGGAGATGGGTTTGTCCATGTCGAAGGAGAACGGGTCAACATGCCAGTTTCAGATCTTGCCGGGAAGGCTTATGAAAAGAACCTGCCCATGCAAGCCAGCGGCTTTTATGCCATGGATTATCCAGATGCAGAGCTCCCTGATGGTTCGAGTGGTTATGAACAACTGGCTTCATTTGGAGCGCATGTCGCCCAGGTATTGGTTGATATTGAGACCGGCCAGGTTGAAGTTGAACAGATTGTTGCCGTTCATGATGTCGGGCAGGTGGTTAATCCAAGTGGTGTGCGCGGCCAGATCGAAGGCGCGGTCTCAATGGCCTTTGGATTTACATTCATGGAGGAGCTGCTCGTAGAGGGTGGCAAGACCTTGAACAATTCTCTGGAGAGTTATTTGATCCCCACCTCATTTGATACACCGGATATCAAGATTGGTGTCGTTGAGCTGCACGATCCGGAAGCGCCGCTTGGAGCCAAAGGAGTAGGAGAGCCGCCCATCAATATCACCCCTGCAGCCATAGCGAACGCGGTGAGTGACGCTATTCAGGCACCTGTTAATCAATTACCCCTCGCACCAGACAGAATTCTTAAAGCAGCGCAAGCTGTTGTTGAAGGAGGAATGGATGCCAGCTGAGGTAAAAACAGTTCTCCAAGGAAGACTGGAGCGCTTCAACAATGCGTTGCAGCTCAAATCCACAGACCGCGTGCTGGTCGGTCCCTGCAGCGACCATTTTTTCTCCGCCAAATTGGCCGGTATATCGAACAAAGATGCCATGCTGGAACATGACAAACGATATAAGGCTATGAAAGATGTAGTGCTGCGTTTTGATTTTGACATCGCTCTGCAATCGGGTGTTTATCCGGCGCAGTGGTATTCGATCCTGGGCGCACGGCACTATAAGTGGCCGGGAGGTAACCTCCCGGAGGACAAGACCTTCCAATTTGTTGAAAAGGAATACCTGCTGGCCGATGAGTACGACCAGTTTTTAGCCAACCCAAACGATTTCACCATGCGGGTGTTGTGGCCGCGCATGACCGAGGGGCTTGCCCCGCTGGAACAGCTGCCTCCATTCTATTCCATCGGCCCAGACCCAATATTCCTCGGGCCCGCATTCGCCACACCTGAAAACCTGGCCATGTTGGAAAAACTTAAGCTGCTGGCTGAGGCTTCAGTCGATTCGATGCAGGCAGAAGGGGATTACATCGCTGAGATGGAAGAGCTCGGTTACCCGGTTTCCTACGGGGCAAATTTCACACCGCCCTTTGACCTGGTGGCAGATTTCCTGCGTGGGTTACGCGGCACGATGGTCGATATGTACCGCGCTCCGGACAAACTCCTCGCAGCAGTCGATCTATATGTTGAACCCCAAATTGAAGCTGCGATTGCCTGGGCTGAGGCTGTTAACAATCCACGCATATTCTTCTGGCTGCACAAAGGCGCAGCGGGATTTATGTCAGACGAACATTACCAGAAGTTCTATTGGCCCAGCCTGAGGCAGGTCGTCCTTGCATTGGTCGAGGGTGGCTTAACCCCCATCTTACATGTGCAGGGTGACTATACCCCCCGCCTACCTTACCTTGCTGAACTACCCAGGGGTAAAGTACCCATCCATTACGATCGCATAGATCGCCAGGATGCAATGGAGATCATGGGTGATCGGCAGTGCTTCTGGGGAGGTGTCTCATCGGCATTGCTGTCAACTGGAGCACCAGACCAGGTCGAAGATGATGTCAAAGAACTCATTGATATATTCGCCCCCCATGGGGGATTAATCGTGGACGGCAGCGTCGGCATCCCTGATGAAGCCAGGCCAGAAAACGTTGAAGCCATGGTTGATGCAGTTCATCAATCCATTGGAGCATGATGGATCAAAGCGACAGTGAACACAGAAAAATCTCAAATATTCAGGAGAATTTGGTGGCAGAAACAACAAATAATCCAGTGAATTCATGCGATGTATTATTAACTGGTGGAATTGTCATCACCGTTGATGATGATCGCAGGGTAATTGATCCAGGTTCAATCGCCATCCAGGGTGAGGAGATATCCGCTGTTGGAACAATAGAAGAGCTATCTCATTATGAAGCGAAGAGAATAATTGACTGCCAGGGAAAATTAATTACTCCTGGATTTGTTGACTGTCACAACCACCTGTTCGAATCGATGCTGCGCGGTGTTGGGGAGGGGATGAAGCTCTGGCCGTGGTTGAGTCAACTGTTGCAGCCATTTGGGGACAGAGTGACCCGCGAGGAAGCAGTGGCCGCGGTTACAAACTGTGCGTTGGAAGCCATCCGTAATGGGACCACCTTCGTGGTAGACAACCATTACGCGCCGACAGATCTTGAAACCACACTCGCTGTTGCGGATGCCATTGCCAGTACGGGCTTACGGGGCGCCGTTGCTCGGGGTATGTATGGCCATCCCACAGCAATATCAGATCAATTTGGTTTCGATGTTCTTGATCGCACCTTTTTATATTCCGTGGATGAGGAAATCGACATCACCCGGGCGGCAATGGAATCTCGCCCGCCTGGCAGCCGAGTAGAGGTTTGGCCTTGCCCGGAAAACATTTCCTATAATCCCCAGGAACTTATCATCCGTGCTGTGGAGCTGGCAGGCGAATTTGGCACCCCATGGCACTCTCATTTAGCGGAAGATGATACCGAACAAGATCTTTACCGGGGTCAATTTGGTGCCGGTCTGGTTGAGTGGTTGCATGCCGAAGGATTGCTGGAGGGTGGCACTTTTGCACATTGTATTTGGCTTGATGATCTGGACATAGAAATTCTCGGCGAAACGCATTCCGGGATTGCGCATTGCCCGGTAAGCAACCAGTATTTGGCAACCGGAATTATGCGATTGAAAGCCTTAAGAAACTCGGGTGCCGTTGTTGGTCTGGGCAGTGATGGTTCCTGCTGTGGAAATCAGGATCTGATCCTGGCGATGCACCAGGCGGTCTTGCTTCAACGAGTAAATACCCTTGATCCTACTGAAGTTTTGGCGGAGCAAGCTTTTGAAATGGCGACAATTGGCGGGGCGCGCCAGGTAGGCATCAATGCCGGTCAGCTGGCACCCGGTAAACGCGCCGATTTGGTGGTCATTGGCTTGGATGTACCTCAGGCCAGACCTTTCAACAATCCAATAGGCCACATTGTTTATAACAGTCGGGTAACTGATGTAGATATGACCATCATTGGCGGACAGATCGTGTATGAAGACGGTCGCTTTACATTGGTCGATGAATTCGCGGTAATGGAAGAAGCCCAGGCCCGGGCTGATGAGATATTCGAACGGTTAAGCCTTGGATATTTTCGGAATAATTGGCAAAACTAATAAGATAGGAGACTTTAATAATGTCAGAAATCGATCGATTAAGAGACGCCATAGTGGAAGGAGACGAAGATCAGGCGGCAATCGCTGCCAATGCAGCTTTGGAGGCTGGCATTGATCCAGCCACGCTGATCAAAGAAGCCATCAACGAACCCATGGACAAGGTCGGTAAAGCCTTCCAAGATGGAGATATCTTTCTTCCCGAGCTGATCATAATCGGGGATGCAGCCAGGGTTGCGTCGGATGTGATCGTACCGCACATCTCATTGGAAGATTTGGATGCTTCGGCTGGTGGTAAGGTCGTGATCGGCACTATCCAGGGTGACATGCATGATATCGGCAAAAATATAGTATCCGCCTACCTGACAGCGGTCGGCTTCAAGATCAAAGACCTGGGCACCGACGTGAGTCCCAAGGAATTTGTGCGGGCAGCTATTGATGAGAAGGCTGACGTGGTCGCTATTTCGACATTGCTCTCAACCACCCAGCCGTTGTTTGCAAATATCGTGAAAACCCTTGAAGATGCTGGCCAGCGGGATAACTTTTTCATCGTGGTCGGAGGCGGCCCGGTGACCCCGGAGTGGGCGGCCGATATCGGCGCTGATGGATATGGGCGTGACGCCGGGGATGCCGCAGATCTCACGAAACAGCTTCTGAGTGCAGGTCAAAAACCACCCTTCGACCAGCCCTTGGTAGTCGGGGCTTTGAAGCAGTAAATTTGGAGAGGACAGGAATCGAAAATGAACAAACCTGATATTCTTAAAACTTTAGATCGCTCGCAGAATGGCGAGTACTGTACAGTCAAAGAGTGGGATGTAAAGCGAATTCCCAGGCGCGTAAGCGAGAAGCTCAAGAAATATGATCTAATTAAGACCAGTGATCCTGAGAACCCGGTCAACGTGGACGGGGAGCTGGCCGACCGCTTTTTCAAAGCTGGTTACGAGTTGGCCCTGGAATTGGGTATGTTGTGCGAGACCACTGACCGCATCATCAAAGTTTCGGAAGAGGAACTGGAGACAGCGATTAATGCAGCACCATCTGAATTGACGGTCGGCGTCGGTGAAGATGCGACAGTAATGAAGGCTCGTAAACCTTCTGATCCCTATCCATCAAAATTTGGGGCTTCATTGGGCATCACCACCTCGGAAGATGTCTGGCCAGCCCTCACCGAAGGTATTGCCCGGCAGCAGCCCGTGGATGTGCTGGAAGGCGGTTCGCTGAAGTCAATCCATGGATTGGATGTTATACCCAGTGCCCCCTCAGAAACCCTGGTCGGCTTTGAACAGGCCAAGATGCATGTCAAAATTCGTGAAAAAGCTGGCCGGCCCGGGATGGGCGGCATC
The DNA here is from genome assembly GCA_937968125.1 of uncultured Anaerolineales bacterium. Taxonomy (GTDB): domain Bacteria; phylum Chloroflexota; class Anaerolineae; order Anaerolineales; family UBA4823; genus PFL25. Next base: position 36,427 of record CALBUI010000155.1, read on the forward strand.
GGTCAGATCTCGGCGGTCACAGAATACGGGCAGTTTGGCGGGTACGGATTGCCCGGTGCGCTCAACACCACCGATTTATCGCTGATCTTATTCCCCTCCGAGCTGAAGGTAAATTACCAAACTCTGCATAAGGTCGTCCACACGATTAATGTCGGTGGCATGATCTTCGCTGGGTCTCCAGCCATGATCGGCGGCATGCCCGGTCCACCTGAGGGAGCCGTACTTTCTTGTATAGCCTGCGCTTTATTACAATACCCCATTTTGCAGGCAGATGTCGGTGGTGGTGAGATTTATGATATCCGCTACCTCTCGAACGTCAATAGGGATGGGATCTGGGCGCTGAGTGTTACCCACCAGGCACTGAGCCGCAACACCAACCTGCTGACGCACGGCATTGCAAACCAGGTTTCCGGGCCAGGTACGAAAGAACTGCTCTACGAAACCATAGTCGGTGTTTCAACGATCGCAGCTTCAGGTGCCGCATTTGGCACCGGTCCGCGCTCTGCAGGCGGCAAGTTGGACGATTACCTGACTCCACTTGAATGCCGTTTCTGTGCAGAAGTATCCCATGCCGCCTCCGGGTTGCCATTGGAAAAGGTTAACGATATCGCTAAGACTATTTTGCCCAAGTACGAGACCAATATCAAAGATCCTAACATCGGCCAAATCGTCCATGATGTGTATGACCTGGAAACCTTCCAACCAAAGCCGGAATGGCAGAAGGTCTATGATGAGGTAAAGCAGGAGGCGATCGGATTAGGTATCCCTCTATGAAACACCGAGGACGACTGCTAGAGGTCTTGAGGCGGGCAGAAACCGGACCATTAATCGAGGAAAAGGATTTTGAGGGAACGCTGATCACCTCAACTGTCAATCACTTGATTAAGGAATATGGAATCCAGTATGACCCCGAAACGCTGATTCCCCGCGATGATGACATGGCAGACCGCCTGTACCAGGCAGGTCTGGAGTTCGCCGTTGATGTGGGTCTGTTTTGCCAGGATACAAATCGTCGTATTACCTGGTCCCGACAGGAATACGAGGATGCATTGCGATCTTGTCCCAGTAAAGCTGTACTGGGTGAGGGCAATGATGCCGTTAGTTTGAGCGCACGGGTACCAGAAGACCCTACACCAGTCGTGGTGTCCGGTGGTGCAGTCGGTGTTCCTGTGCCGGATGAGTTATTCCAACCACTGATGCTGAGTTATGCTCAGGAACCGGTAATTGATCTACTCGAACCGGCATCGATTCAATCGGTGTATGGGATGCCGATCAAGGCTCACTCGCCGTTGGAAATCCTGGGAGGCTGGAAGGAGGCTGAACTAGTAAAGCAAGTCCTCGACCGGGCTGGCAGACCAGGGATGTGCACCGCCTGTGTCACCATTTCCGCCACTGCAGTTGGGCAGATCTCCCCGGCTTCATATGGCGCGTTCCGGCCCAGTGACTGGCATCACTGCTCTGTGGTGAGTGAGTTCAAGACTAATTATGAGCTGCTGTCAAAAGTTGCCCACACAACGCGTATTGGTGGGAATATTGAGTCTTACCTTAACGTTATCTATGGAGGATATTTCGGTGGTCCCGATGGTATGGCTATAGGATTGACAGCTGGACCGATTGTCCTCAATCAGAACTATATGGGCACAACTATGAGTGTCAGTTCTGCTCATCCCTTCCTGCACTGTGGGACCACCTCGGGGCAAATCTGGGCTCAAAGTTTAGCCTTCCAGGCACTTTCCAAAAATACTGATCTGCTGATTGCCTCTATGAACAAACCAGCCAGCGGTCCAGGGACAAAGTCGATTCTCTATGAGAATTCTGCCTTGACAATAGCTAATGTTGTCTCTGGATTGTCAGTTGTTGAGTCCAGCATGTCAGCCAGCGGAGTGAATGAAAAACACGCTAGCGGCCTGGATTCAAAAATTTGTGGAGAGGTTGCCCGAGCCGCTGCCGGTATGGATAGAGAACGAGCAAACGAGATCGTGAAAAAACTTGCCGGACTTTATGAACCCACCCTGAAAGAGAAACCTATTGGAAAGCCTTTTGATGAGGTCTATGATGTTGAGAGAATCCGGCCAACTCCGGAGTGGCAAGGAATGTATGATGAAGTGAAGAATGAGTTGGCGCATATGGGCCTTGTAAATATATAGATGATCTAATGATGCGGTTATCTTGAAAGGAGCATCGTGTGATTTTCGAAAATGCAACCATAATAACCATGAATCCCCAACGCCAAATCCTTACACATGGTTGTGTTGTGGTCGAAGGAACAGATATTGTCGAGGTTGGCAAGGCGAAAGAGATCTACAAAAAATACCCAGGAAAGAGGAGATTCGATTGTAATGGCAATGTAATTTTACCTGGTCTCATTGACACACATGTACATACAGCCCAAGCGATGATCCGCGGGTGCGCAGATGATTTGGGCTTGATTGATTGGCTCGTCAAGCGGGTGTGGGTGCTTCAAGGAAACTATACCGAGGAAGACGGCCAGGCTAGTGCAGCTTTGTGCGCGCTGGAAATGATTAAATCAGGCACGACTTCATTCATCGAGTGCATGCTGGCGGAAGTGTATGGTTTTGACGGCGTAGCCGAAAAACTCATTCAATCCGGAATGCGTGCTGCCATCGGAAAGATCGTGATGGATCTCCCATCTTACGCAGAGGCGGAAAATGTAATGCACCCCGGTATGGTAGAGGATGGAGAGACCAGTGTGAACAATACCCTGCGGGCATTCGATAAATGGAATGGTGCTGGGGATGGCAGAATCCAGGTCTGGTTTGGTCCACGTACTCCTGGGGGTGTTACACCAGGACTTTATGAGTGGATAGGCAAATTAGCCAAAGAACGGGGAATGGGATTAACAGTCCATCTCTCTGAAGTTGTTGAAGACCTGGATTATGCCAAATCGGTTGGATTCCGTTCACCTACTGAATTCGCCCAACATCATGGGCTGCTTGGTCCCCGCTCCGTTCTTGCTCATTTTGTTTGGTCTGATGAGCAGGATTGGAAAATGATTGCCGATACAGGCACTCATATAACCCACAACCCAGCCTCGAATGGGAAAACTGCTACCGGTATCGCCCCCATCCATGGGATGATCAATGTCGGAGTCAACGTTAGCATCGGTTGTGATGGGGGCCCGAGCAACAATTCTTATGACATGATTCGCGATATGCGTATGGTCAGCTACCTGGCAAATTTAAGAGAGAAAGATCCAACGGTTGTCCCTGCTGAAACAGTTCTGGAGATGTCGACCATCAACGGCGCCAGGGCGATGGGTTTAGAAGATCAGGTTGGCTCGATCGAGGTTGGAAAGAAAGCCGATTTTATTCTAATTGACATGGATAAGCCACATCTAACACCTGCGCCTGATCCTGTTTCGACGATTGTATATGCCGCCCTTGGCAGTGATGTCGACACCGTTGTCATAGATGGTCAAATTGTGATGGAAAACAGAAAGGTATTGACCTTGGATGAAGAAACCGTGGTGGGAGAAGCGCGTCGTAGGTACAGTGAAGTGACAGAGAGAGCAGGTCTGACAATTGCCCCTCGTTGGCCGGTCATTTAGGATCATATGTCGGATATTATGAAGATTAGGAGGAAAAATGCCAACACTTTTAGTTCGTAATGCTTCACTTTTAGCTACTTTTGATGACGACGATCGCGAGATCACCGATGGTGGTTTGTTCATCAGAGATGGTTTTATCGAGCAGGTAGGTTCTACCTCGGATCTACCGGAGACGGCTGACGAAGTTCTAGACCTATCCGGTCATGTCATTCTCCCCGGCTTGATCAACACTCACCATCATTTCTATCAAACACTCACCCGCGCGGTACCAGCCGCCCAAAATGCGAACCTCTTCAACTGGTTGGTCACCCTCTACCCAATCTGGGCGCGCATGGAACCGCAAGATATCTATGTTTCAACCATCACCGCATTGGCAGAATTAGCTCTTTCGGGTTGCACAACTGCTTCAGACCACTTGTACATCTTTCCCAACGACTCACGCCTGGACGATCAAATTCAGGCTGGTTTGGAGGTTGGCCTTCGTTTGCACGCCAGTCGCGGCTCCATGAGCCTCGGGGAATCCCAGGGTGGTTTGCCTCCTGACAGCGTGGTTGAGGACGAGGATTTCATTCTCGCAGACAGCCAGCGCCTAATTGAGCAATACCATGATCCAAACCCGGGATCAATGACCCAGGTCGTCTTATCTCCCTGCTCGCCATTCAGTATCACTGGTGATTTGATGAAATCGAGCGCTGTTTTGGCACGTGAGTATGGCGTTCAACTGCATACCCACCTGGCTGAGACTGAAGATGAAGAGCAGTTCTGTCTTGACATGTTTGGCCTCCGGCCGGTCCCATATATGGAATCCGTCAATTGGATTGGATCAGATGTCTGGTTTGCTCATTCAGTTCATGTTGATGATGAGGAGTACGCCCTGTATGCCAGGACAGGCTGTGCTGTGGCGCACTGTCCCAGCTCGAATATGCGCCTGGCCTCGGGCATCCCCCCCATTCTTAAAATGCTCAATATTGGGGTAAAAGTAGGTCTTGGTGTAGATGGTTCCGCCAGTAATGACGGCTCACATATGCTGGGAGAGGTCCGTCAGGCGATGCTGCTGTCCCGGCTTGGCGCTGGTCTTGAGGGAGCTTCCTTATCTACTGAGGATGCATCCCCATTAATGACCGCACGACAGGCACTGCGCGTTGCCACTCGAGGTAGTGCCGCGGTTCTGGGACGGGATGATATAGGCTCGCTCGAAAAGGGTAAATGTGGAGATTTCTTTGCCGTCAATTTGCAGCAGCTCAATTTCGCCGGTGGATTGCATGACCCGCTGGCTGCCCTGGTATTCTGCGCCCCGGTGCCTGCGGATTACACTGTCGTCGGAGGCAAATTCATTGTCAAAAATGGTCATCTGCAAACGATCGATCTCAAACCACATATCGAAACCCACAATGAACGCGCCAGGCGGTTGCTGAATTAATAATTTCAGATGGTCAAACGGCAATTTAAAGTGTAAAAGGATAATGGTAGATGCGTGAAATAAAAATCGATTTTACTGTCAATGGAATCCGGCAAACAGTTCGCACAGAGCCCCATCGATCCCTCCTACATATTTTGCGTGAGGACTTGGAACTCACCGGAACCAAGGATGGCTGCAGCCAGGGAGATTGTGGAGCTTGCGTCGTAATATTAGACCAGCGCGCCATCAATTCCTGCCTTGTCCTGGCTCCCCAGGCAGCTGGGAGTGAAGTGATTACTGTCGAAGGATTGGCATCGAATGGTGATCTGAGTCAACTTCAGAAATCTTATGCTGAGAAATGGGGTTTGCAGTGCGGCTTTTGTACACCAGGTATGTTGATGTCCAGCTATGCACTGCTCCAATCAAACTCAGAACCAACCCAGGAGGAGATCA
>CALBUI010000156.1 GCA_937968125.1 uncultured Anaerolineales bacterium
TGGTTTGATGAGAGAAAAAAATGAGTGATTTGAAACAGATGAGTTGTACGCAACCAAAAAAAGGAGATCCATCCATATCTCCAGCAGAGATTGATAATTTTTATCCGCAAATCCCTGAGTGGGAAATCGTGGAAGTGGTTGGCGTGAAACAATTAAGCCGCAAGTTTGGTTTCCCGGATTTTGTATCCGCGCTTGAATTTACCAACAAGATTGGCGAATTGGCAGAGGCAGAAGATCACCATCCATCAATACTCACTGAATGGGGGAAGGTAACTGTTACCTGGTGGACCCATGCAGTCAATGGTCTTCATCTCAATGATTTCATTACTGCGGCAAAATCCGACGACATTTATTCGAATTAATTTTATTGAATCGAAGATCCAGCCGGAAAAATAAAACTGGCTGGATTATTTATTTAAATAACATTGACAATTGGGATTGGCTGATCCATGATATATCTAAATGAATAAGGATTTCAGAATTAATCGGGGTTGTAATGTTCTCTAAGCGGGTCAGAGTAAGAAAAGAGTCACTGCAGAGAAATCGTTCTCAGCAGAATAATTCGCATAAAAATGTTTCACCAGTAATCAGGTTCAAGGTTGTTAATAAAATTGGCAAAACTACGCATAGACAATATTCTGGTTGAAAACGGATTGGTTGAGACTCTCGATCAGGCACGACGGTTGGTCATGGCGGGACAGGTTCGAGCTGCAGGTCAGGTAGTCAAAAATCCGTCAGACTCATTTTCTGATAATGTTCAGATTGAGATTGATTGGGGTCCACGTTATGTTTCCCGGGGCGGCGAAAAGCTGGCCGCAGCTTTAGAAAAATTCAATGTTGACGTAGATGGATTGATATGTGCCGATATTGGGGCATCGACTGGCGGATTTACTGATTGTTTGATTCAACATGGCGCTCGAAAAGTTTATGCGATTGATGTTGGCCAAGGAGTTTTACATTGGAAATTACGCAGTGATCCAAAAATCGTGAACATGGAAGGGGAGAATGTTCGTCATATGGATCAACTACCAGAGTCCGTTGATCTAATTACTATTGACGTCGCATTCATATCAACGAAAAGGATATTTCCAGTCGTAAAGTCTTGGTTTAATGATGAGAAAGGCAGACTGATAGTATTGATCAAGCCACAGTTTGAAGCGTCCAAAGCCCAGTCATCACGGGGGAAAGGGGTTATCAAAGATCCCGCGATACACAAACTGGTATTGTATGATGTACTCGAGTTTGCTGCTTCTGAAGGGTTTCATGTTTCTGGAGTTATGCTGTCACCAATAAAAGGCCCCAAAGGGAACAAGGAATTCTTCGCGAAATTCACACTGCCTGCTCAGGCTAATGAGAATCTCGTAGATATGGTTGAGCCATTATTTTCGCAGAAATAATAATCTGGATTTTGATAAACAATTAATCAATTGGAAATCGTGTATACTTCAGCGCGTCTATGACCGATCGAATCAGAAATTTTTGTATTGTGGCACATATTGACCATGGAAAGTCGACTCTGGCGGATCGGCTGCTTCAGCTGACCGATACCATCGCTGATCGCGACATGATGGAGCAGGTGTTGGACAGCATGGATCTCGAGCGGGAAAAAGGGGTAACAATAAAGGCATCGGCAGTTAGGATGATGTACACTGCACGAGACGGTCTGAATTATGAACTAAACTTGATTGACACTCCCGGACATGTTGATTTTGGATATGAGGTTTCGCGTGCGCTCGAGGCTTGTGAAGGTGCAATCCTGGTCGTAGATGCCAGCCAGGGAGTCGAGGCGCAAACGTTGGCGAATCTATACCTTGCCCTAGAAGCAGACCTTGAGATCATTCCGGTAATTAACAAGATAGATTTGACCTCTGCTCGACCGGATGAAGTGGCAGAGGAGATCGAAAGCCTTTTGGGTGTAGCCGCCGAAGAAATTATCCAAATATCAGCAAAAGAAGGATTGAATGTGGAGGAAATCCTTGAAGCGGTGATCGAGAAAGTTCCTCCACCATTAATAAACAATGAGGCTCCATTACGGGCGTTGATTTTTGATTCCCATTATGACGCGTACAAAGGCGTGGTTGCATATATCCGTTTAGTTGAAGGAAAGATTTCACCCGAAGATCAAATGCATCTTATGGCAAGTGGAGCAGTGTTCAAGCCTGTTGAAGTCGGTGTCTTCATGCCACATCTTCAGCCGGTAGATCAGTTAGAAGCTGGTGAAGTTGGCTACGTTGCCACTGGATTGAAAACCGTGAGAGAATGCCGGGTTGGCGATACACTGACCTCTGCAATCGAACCAGCTGCAAAGGCTCTACCTGGATATCTAAAAGCTAAACCCATGGTCTTTGCTGGAATATATCCCGTGGAAGGGGAGGATTACGGTAATCTAAAAGATGCGCTGGAGAAGTTACAGCTCAATGACGCCTCGTTGGTTTACCAACTTGAAACCTCCCAGGCATTAAACTTTGGTTACCGCTGCGGGTTCCTAGGGATGTTCCACATGGAAATTATCCAGGAACGTTTAGAGCGGGAGTACGATCTGGACATAATTGTCACCACTCCCTCAGTCGAATACGAGGTTGTGTTGAATGATGGTGGTGTGAAACGAATTGATTCTCCTGCCGAATTACCAAGTGAGGGGGATATCCTCGAGATCCGGGAACCATGGATGCGGATAGAGATCTTCACCCCGACAGAGTTCTACGGGACGGTGATGGAATTGGTGAAAAAACGTCGCGGCATCTTCGTTGAGCAGGATTACCCAACTCCAAATCGAGTTCAACTGATTTTTGAACTTCCCTTAGCTGAGTTGATTATTGATTTTTTCGACCAGCTGAAATCGCGCACCCGGGGTTATGCTTCCCTGGATTACCATTTTATCGAATACCGATCGGATGATTTGGTGAAATTGGAGATACTGGTCAATAATGAATCGGTGGACGCTTTAGCCATGATCATCCATCGAGACAATGCTTATCGGAAAGGACAGGCGCTGATCTCCAAGTTAAAAGATTTGATCCCCCGCCAGCTATTTGCAGTGCCCATCCAGGCATATGCTTCCGGAAGGGTCATTTCTAGAGCAAACGTCAAAGCTTTGCGCAAGGATGTGCTGGCGAAATGCTACGGCGGAGATGTCAGTAGAAAAAGAAAGCTGCTGGAAAAGCAGAAAAAAGGGAAGAAACGTATGAAGATGGTGGGCAATGTGGAAATCCCCCAAGAAGCGTTTTTTGCCGTTTTGCGGTTGGAGGGCGATTGAGCGTAGCTACTCGTGAAAAGGTCGCGGGATTAGGTCGTTGGTTGCCAGGCCTGGTGATTAGCGCGATTGCTATTTTCTTATTAATCCGCTTTTCCAATTGGTCCGAAGTGATCCAGGCGGCTTCCTTGATGAATTTGGTCTTACTGATCCCAGCTTTGGCATTCTTTATTATCAGCCTGGGATTTCGAGCACTTTCATGGAGGGTATTGCTCCAAAAGAGAGCTGATTACGGTCGCGTCTTCCTGACTTTAAATGAAGGTTATTTATTGAATAACATTTTCCCATTCCGATTGGGTGAACTTGGTCGGGCATTTTTGATGTCCCAAGCGACTGACATGAGCGGATTTTTTGTACTTTCGACAATCGTCATTGAGCGCGCATATGATTTGGCAATTGCGGCAGGATTGCTCCTGGCAACTTTACCATTTGTATTCGGAATTGATACGGGTCAAACGATTGCCTTCTCTGTCATGATCATAGTGATCTTAGGACTATTCACGATGTTCTTGTTAGCTCGTAATCGGCAGTGGGTAAAAACTAAGCTGGATGATTTTAGTTTACGAAGGTTTGCATTCAGGGACAGAATATTACCGCGTATTGATTCTCTGTTGGCTGGTTTGGGTGCTCTTGCAAAGTGGGATCAATTTTTATTAAGCGTTTTCTTTATGGTGATCAGCTGGCTGTTTGGGGGATTGGAACTGTATTTTATTACGATCAGTTTTGGTGTTACACCTGAATTTTGGTGGATTGGTTTCGTTTTGGGAGTTATCTCTTTGGGGATCGCCCTGCCGTCAGTACCAGCTGGTCTGGGGGTCTATGAGGTGGCGATGGTAGGTGCTTTCTCACTATTGGGAGTCTCTTCATCTATAGCATTGGCAATTGCATTAGTATCTCATTTGATCCACATAACATTTACAGGTTTGATAGGTATGTACGGGATCTTCCAGGATGGTGAATCAATAACTGGATTATTCCAGCGCCTGCGGAATTTGAGTTTCTCGAGAGGCTTCTCCTAAATGAGGATCCTGATCTCGCTAATGTATTATCGACCGCATTATTCCGGTCTGACAATTTACGCGGAACGTTTAGCTCGGGCATTGGCCGCTAGAGGTCATCAAGTCACTGTATTAACTTCTCGATTTGATGACGATCTAAAAGAATATGAAGAAAAAGACGGTGTAAGAATTATTCGGCCTTGGGTTCTGGTTCAGATCAGTAAAGGCGTGATTATGCCCAGTATGCCGGTTTGGGCCTGGAAATTAATTCGTGAAACGGACATCATCAATACTCATGTTCCCCAACCAGATGCCGCAGTGATAAATTCTCTTGGCAGGCTATTGGGAAAACCGAGTGTATTAACATATCATTGTGATTTACAGCTTCCTAATGGATTCGTCCACTATCTTGCCAATCAGGGTTCACATTTTGCCAATCGAATTTCGGCCAGGTATGCAGATGCGATCGTGACCAATTCATTGGATTACGCACAAAACTCAGCCTTTCTTTCCGAGTATTTAGACAAGATCCACTCCATCCCACCCCCGATTGAGTTATCACCAATACAAAAGGATGACATTTCAGCATTTCGACAGAAAAACGGGATCGAACCTGAACAAAGGATTATTGGAATGGCTGCCCGACTGGCGACAGAAAAAGGGGTAGAGTACCTTGTCCAAGCTATGCCGGCAGTCTTAGAGCAATTTCCATCTGCGCGAGTACTTTTTGCTGGTCAATATCAGGGTGTTCTTGGAGAAGAACGCTATGCAGAAAAGCTCTCTCCACTGATACGGGAGCTCGGAGAACATTGGAAATTTCTTGGAATTCTTTCACCAGAAGAATGGTCGGTTTTTTTCCACGAAGCAGAAGTCTCAGTTCTACCAAGTATCAACAGCACGGAATCTTTTGGGATGGTTCAGGTAGAGTCTATGTTCTGTGGAACTCCAGTCATCTCGACGGATTTGCCTGGTGTCCGGCAGCCAGTAAGGATGACAGGTATGGGAGTATCTGTGCCTCCTAAAAACCCAATGGCATTATCCGAGGCGCTGATTGAAATATTAAGCAGTCCTAATGGTTATGGGGGTGACCAGCAAGATGTTATCAACCGTTTTTCTCCAAACTCTATTGCTGCTCAATATGAATCATTGTTTGAGCAGATAATTGCGCATTAATATTTGCAGAGATAACGAGCTGTCCTCCCTGAACCAAGATAAAATATCCATATTATGGATGAATACCAGGAGATGCAGGTAAAATTTGGCGAGGATTATTTCTCGTCAGCGGCATATTCCCATGTTTCTTTCGATCGTTTCAGCCAATATTGGTGGTCAAATCGGTTCTACGCGACACTGGTATTAAAACATGGACCAGCATCTGGTCGTGTGTTGGAAATTGGGTGTGGATTGGGTCATCTATTAGGATGGCTGGTGGACCAGTATGATGTGTTTGGGGCAGATATCAACCCATGGGCACTTGGCGAGGCTAGTAAAAATGTCCCCCGTGGCAGGTTCTTGCTTTTATCCGCAGAAGATTTAAGCGCCTTCCCTGAAAATACCTTCCAGGTAGTAATCGCCAAGCATGTCGTCGAACACCTGGAGGATCCGGTAGCGGCAATAGCTGAAATCAGTCGGATCTTAGCACCGGGAGGTTTGTTGTTGCTGGCGACACCGAATATGGATTCTCTCACCAGGGCGGTGAAGAAAGAAAAATGGATTGGTTATCAAGATCCAACCCATATCAGCTTGTGGTCACCAGGAAAGTGGCTTGATAAATTTCAGTTATTCAGACTTCATCCGCGGAAAGTATTTTCGGATGGTTTTTGGGATGCGCCGTATATATCCTGGCTGCCGACTGGCTTTCAAAAAATCCTCTTTGGAGCCCCGGGAGGGTTGCAAGCGGTCTTTGGTTGGAGTATTATTCCCCTTCGGATGGGAGAAAGCATGATTGTACTGGCAGAAAAATCATGAGTGATGAACCAACGGTATTGGATTTCGTAAAAGCATTACTGACACCATGGAAGGGTGCACCACCTCCGATCCCGCCCTTGGAGTCAGAGATTACCGTAGGTGAGATTGGAATATTAGGAGTAGAAGCTGAAACCTTTATTCCATCCGGAGTGCCGTTAGAAGAAGTTGACCAACTTCAAAGTGAAGAGGCTTATGCCGGTGATGCTGGTTTACCGTGGCGGGCATTTATATCCTTTGGAATAGCAATCGTTGCCCAGCTTTCACTTGAACCTGTTCCAGGTCGATCATGGGGAATAGGACTTGGTCTATATTTGTTTGCTGTCGCCTGGGTGGTTTGGGCGAATTATAAATCTGAGTGGGTACTATCACCCTTCCCAGAGGTAATTAAGAAAGTCGACTCGTTAGAGATCCGTTGGGCTTATCTAATCCCAGGTGCAGTTTTTACCATCCTGGCATTTTTAACTATGGGGGGGAACAAGTTCACATTGATCAACGTCTTGTTTTGGATCTCTGCGATTGTTTTCATAACCATCGGATTCTGGGTGCCTTCGCAAGGAACTATTAAAAGATTCTTCTCGAAAATCAGGAGGTTTGCAGTAAACCGGAATTGGAAATTCCAGATTTCAGGTTGGGCAGTTACCCTTTTGGTCGCTGGCGTTATTATTATTTTCTTCCGCATTTACCAATTATGGGCTGTTCCTGCTGAAATGGTCAGTGATCACGCTGAAAAGCTTCTGGATATCTGGGAGATATTTCAAGGGGAGACGAGGATATTTTTCCCACGCAACACCGGGCGTGAAGGATTCCAGATGTATCTGACAGCATTGGTGATCAAATTATTTGGGACAGGATTTTCCTTTAATAGTCTAAAGATCGGTACAGCACTAGCAGGTTTATTTGCGCTGCCATTCATCTACTTACTGGGGGTGGAAATTGCAAATAAAAGAGCGGGATTGATTGCGATGGTGTTTGCTGGAATTGCCTATTGGCCAAACGTGATATCACGGGTAGGATTACGCTTTTCTATTTACCCCTTGTTCGTTGCGCCCACTTTATACTTTTTGATTCGTGGACTTCGCAGGTCAAACCGAAATGATTTCATATTGGCAGGATTGTTTCTCGGGATAGGGTTGCATGGATATACACCCTTCAGGATCGTGCCATTGGTTGTTTTAGTAGCTGTTGGCTTGTTCTTGCTGCATTCCCAATCGAAAGGGTTCCGCACACAGACCTCAATTTATTTGATCATACTGATCCTGGTATCCCTGGTGGTATTCCTACCATTGTTCAGATTCTGGATAGAAAATCCTGAAATTTTTGCTTTCAGAGCATTTTCGCGAGTAGGGACAATTGAAAACTCACTGCCTGGTCCAGCCATATTAATATTTTTAACTAATCTAATCGATGCGATGGTAATGTTTGCATGGAGCAATGGCGAGACCTGGCCGGTCTCAATCCCACACCGACCCGCCCTGGATGTTTTATCCGCGGCATTGTTTTACCTTGGGTTGATCTTATTATTGGTCAGATATATCCGGCGCAGGAACTGGCTTGATTTGTTCATCTTTTTGTCAATCCCCTTATTGTTGCTGCCATCGATTCTTTCCTTGGCATTTCCTTCCGAAAATCCAACCTTGAACCGCACCGCGGGCGCCTTAATTCCTGTGTTCTTGGTTATCGGCCTTTCACTGGATGGCTTCCTTTCAGGGATAGAAGCTCGAATCTCTGCCCCAATCGGCAGGACCCTGGTTTGGATCACAGGGATTATGTTACTGATCTTCGCAGGGTACCAAAACTATGACCTGGTGTTCAACCAGTACCAGAATAATTATGCGCAATCATCCTGGAACACAAGCGAGATAGGTCAAGCGATTAGCGATTACACAGATTCAATTGGGAGTGAGGAAAACGCGCATGTCGTAGCAGTGCCACATTGGGTTGATACACGTTTAGTTGGTATCAATGCAGGTTATCCAACCAAGGACTTCGCCATTTGGCCGGACCAGTTTTTGGAAACCAAGGAAATTGAAGAGCCAAAATTGTTCATCATAAAAATCGACGATACTGAATCAAAAGCTTTGCTGCAGAATTTATACCCATCAGGAATTTTGCAGCATCATATCTCAGATGTCCCAAATAAGGACTTTTACCAATTTTTCGTATTACCTGAGTGAAATCAGGTATTCGAAATACTAACCTCATGGACCAGGTTCAAAGATCGAAAAGCAACCGAAATAGAAATATAGTTGGCGTGGGAATCCTTCTCACGCTTATTTTAGTTGCTGGAGCTTTCCTACGTTTTAGAGGATTAATTTGGGGCGAGTATCAATACCTTCATCCTGATGAACGATTCTTAATTTGGGTTGGTACAGATATATCACCAGTTGAGAGCTTTTCTGATTATTGGGATACGGCGAATTCAAGCTTGAATCCCCATAATCGCGGTCACGGTTTTTATGTTTATGGAACACTGCCCTTATATTTAGCCCGTTACGCCGTGGAATGGGTTTATGGTCATTCTGGCTTCAATGAAATGACCAATGCAGGAAGGTTCCTTTCGGCATCTGCCGACCTGTTAACGGTCTTATTTGTGTATCTTGTCGGAGCAAGGGTATATAACAAGCGAGTTGGTTTACTTGCCGCGGCTTTGTCTGGATTAGCAGTTTTGCAGATTCAACAATCGCATTTTTTCACTGTGGATACCTTTACAACTTTGTTCTCCATGATGGCAATTTATTTCGCGGTGAGCATTGCTTATGACGAGGTCAACTTCTCGGGTGAAGAAAATTCGCTCGGATCGACTGATCAATATGATCCAACCGCAGGTCAGATGGAGGAAAATGCAACTGGCCAGAGCCAATTAATAAACTTCTTTCGCAATCCAATAATTTTCTACTCTCTCGGATTTGGTCTTGCTCTTGGATTGGCAGCCTCGTCGAAGGTTAGCGCGGCGCCGCTTGCGCTCCTGCTACCAGCTGCGTTCGTCATTCGATTATATAAATTAGATAGTCGAGTTCAACATGAACTTGCTCCTCAGGCACTTGGCTATTTGATACTAGCCGGCTTTACCAGCTTGCTGGTGTTCCGGATTTTCCAACCGATTGCGTTCAGTGGGCCCGGATTCTTTGGAATACTTCCCAATGAAGCCTGGATCGGAAATTTACAGGAATTAGCAAACCAGGCCAGTGGGGATGTAGATTTTCCGCCTGCATTACAGTGGGCTCGTCGCCCGGTTTGGTTTGCCTGGGATAATATGGTCAGGTGGGGGATGGGTTGGCCAATGGGAATACTGGCCTGGGCCGGGTTCCTCTGGATCGGTTGGCGAATGATCAGAGGTGAGTGGCAAAAACACATTCTGTTATGGGGGTGGACGACACTAATATTTGTATGGCAATCTTTGATCTTCAATCCTTCGATGCGCTACCAGCTGCTGATCTATCCGACCTTGGCAATATTTGCTGGATGGGTAGTAATTCGCTTGTACGATTGGGGGAAAGGAAAATCCGTTCATAGGTATCGCCAATCAATTGAAGTTGGGAATAAGTCATTCGCCTGGGCCAGGGTTCTGGCAGTTGTACTTGGAGCAAGCGTCCTGATCGGGACGGCGATCTATGCGTTTTCCTTTACGAATATTTACACCAGGCCGATCACCAGAGTTGATGCCTCGCGCTGGATTTATCAAAATATTCCTGGACCAATCGACGTTCCCATCCAAACCGAAGATGGTACTTTCAACCAAAAGGTGTCATATCCTTACAATTACATCATCGACAATGACCTGCCATATATAAGTTCATTCGAGGCCCAGCGGAGTGGTGAAGTAAACGAGATTTTCTTATATAGAATCATCGATCCGCGAACGAATTTCGGAGAAAAGAATTTTCAGGTCAAATTGTCAACGATTCCTGGAGTTCGGAGAAGCACAGAGTCGGTGATCATTGACTACGATTATTCACCTGAAGGTGTGGCTGGGAATGATGTATCAGTTGGCTGGTTTGAAAACCCTCCTGAACTGGTCACAGGCCAAAAGTATTACCTTCAGATAGGATTGCCTCCAGGACAAGGTCCTATTCAACTCTATGGAGAGCTAGATTTAGAATTTCAAGGTGACCACCTTTATCACTGGATAATCCCACTTGAAGGTGAACTGGTTGATTCAATAAATACAACCTTCATAGACTTCATTGCTCCTGGAGATGGCTTTCTGACCGAAATCTCAATGAAGGTCATCCCACCCCCAGGTTCCAGTGAAAAAACAATCTCTGTCAGCGTTTCCGACCAGCCTGATCATGATGAAGAGCTGGCGGTCGGAACTTATGCGGGTGAATTCGATGGGGTTCAAAGTGGTGAAAGCTACCGGATAAGTTTGAATAACCCCCTGATTGTTGAGGAGGGCCGGAGGTATTTCTTAAAAGCCTCGTTGGCTGGGA
>CALBUI010000157.1 GCA_937968125.1 uncultured Anaerolineales bacterium
TATTCCTTACTCGGTGAATATATCTGCCACCAGCACCGATCCAAACTATAACGGCCCGGTAGGTTCACTCCAATTGATAAACTACGATGCGCCTACGATAGCTTGGGTTAAGCCAGTCGAGACGAACGAAATTTATGTCTCAGATGGCATTACGCCGATCCAGTTAGAAGTAGTAAATTTGTGTGGAGAATCAATCAGTAAAGTCAGGTTCTACCGTTGGGTGGCATCCATCGGCGATCATGTCACTATTGGAGAGGATCTAACACCCCCCTACCAGGAAATCCTCAATCCCAGAGATCTTGAATCTGGATGGAACCAGGTCTTCGCATTTGCCTTCGGACCCCCGAACCCCATCCAGACATTCTCTAAACATATGCCTATTCTGATCCTAAAAGATTTTGATCACCTGGTTCACTTGCCGTTAGTCAATAAAAATCCATAGCTATCGTTTCTCATTAATAGAAACCACCCCTTCGATGCAATTTGAAGGGGTGGTTTTTACTTTACAGAATTAGTTGACTGGTGCTTGTCTTCCGAAAAGGGAATAATCGGAAATATCAGCCCATCATTGAAATTATGCGATCACCTCCAGGCTGGATAGAGATCCTCAGCGGTATCGTTTGTTAGATTAAAGATATCCGCGCCACTCGATCTCATGATGAAAATATCAAAACTTCCATCCCGATTGCTGGTAAATGTTATCCACTGGGCATCCGGTGACCAGGATGGAAATGCATCTTGGGCTGGATTGTTGCTCACATTGGATTGACCTGTACCATCAGGATTCATCACAAAAACATCCTGGCTCCCATCCCTGGTTGAGACGAATACGATCTGTCCTCCACTGCGAGTTGAACGGGGATAAAAATCCTCACTACCATTGTTGGATATATTGGTTGGCTCCAACCCATCTATGGTCATTACATAGATTTCCTGGTTGCCATCACGATTTGTGGCGAATGCAATCCGGTCTCCTGAGCTGGTGAACACACCACTGTCGGTAACCCAGGTCGGTTGCAGGTCATTGGCTGGATTATTGGTCAGGTTCGTGAGTTCAGAGCCATTTGTCCGGATCTTATATACCTCTTGATTGCCATCCCTGTTTGAAGTGAACAAGATCCACTGTCCGTCAGGCGACCAGGCAGGATATAGGTCTTCTGATGGGCTATTGGTCAAATTGAACTGGTTGCCGCCATTTGCGTTCATGATGTAAATTTCACTGTTTCCATCCCTGGTTGTTGCAAACGCGATCTGGCTGCCATCAGGTGAATATGTCGGCTGGGTGTCAACACCGGTGCTGAGCGAAAGTTGAGTTATTGATAGAGCAGGCATTTCGATCGAGAAGATACCTGGATTTCCCTCACGGTTCGATTCAAATGCGATCATTCCTGAAACAGGTGGTACAACCGGTGGTGCAGTAGGTGGTATCTCCGTAGGGACATCAGTGGGTGGTGGCGGTGGTGTAGGCGTTGTGGGTGTTGCAGTGGGAATTAAAGCGGAAGCGGTTGCAGTCAACGATGGGTTGTTGGGA
This sequence comes from uncultured Anaerolineales bacterium, assembly GCA_937968125.1. Classification (GTDB taxonomy): domain Bacteria; phylum Chloroflexota; class Anaerolineae; order Anaerolineales; family UBA4823; genus PFL25. Next base: position 1,532 of record CALBUI010000157.1, read on the forward strand.
TCGCAAGGATCAAGATCTTGCCCATCAATGATCCCATCGCCATCCGTATCCGGATTTAGCGGATCGGGACATGGTGGGGTTTCCGCGCCGTCAAGCAAGCCATCACTATCGGTATCCGGATTTCTTGGATCAGTCCCCAGGCTAATCTCCTCCCCATCGATCAGCTGATCATTGTCCGTATCTGGATTGAGTGGATCGGTATTGTGATCGAGTACCTCGTCACCATCTGACAGCAAATCACCATCTGAATCTGGATTCAGCGGGTCAGTGTTCCTCCTCAAGACCTCCTCTCCATCGGAAAGTCGATCGCTGTCTGTATCTGGATTATTCGGATCCGTCCCGATTTCAAGTTCATGCCGGTCTGTCAAACCATCTCCATCCGAATCCCGTTCACCTTCAATAACTGCTTGAGTTTGATTAAATGAAGCTGTCTGGGTGGCTGCAACGATATCCCCCAAAGCAGCTTCAGCTGTTTGAGTTGCACTGGCAGACTCATCTTGGCTCCCCCGGAAGATGAAATAAAATACTAAGATAGCTCCCAAGCAGAGAACAACCAGCACTGGAATCACCCAAATCGGAATTATGCCCGAACTGGAAACCTCTCCACCGACTGTTAGTGTCTCTTTCTCCGTTGATTGAACCAGAACGGAGTATTCGTAATTTTTTTCCCCACCCAGGATTGGTCTTTGCCGTGGTTGAGCGGTAAACTCAACCGCGGAGGTCTCTCCTGCCTTTACTTGAATTTCGCGCGATGCACCGAATTCAAATTCGAGCGCGTCGTTCTCACTCTGCCAGGTTAGGGTATATGTTTCTTGAAAATTCCCCTGGTTCTCGATCAGAATTCGGGTCGCTTGACCAGTCTCTACAAGAGGAGGTTCTATTTTGCAGCTGAACTTGGAATAAGCCGCCACCGTAAGTGTGGCTCCAATTTTTGCTGGTTGGTCAGGAGCTTCTTGGCTGGAGACAATTAGGTTAAATTTGTGACGGCCAGCCTTGCTTTGCGAATCCCGGGGGGGTAAAATGGTCAGGATCACCTCTTTTTGTTCCCCGGCAGCAAGACGTGTTACTGGCGAGGAGGTGGAAACCCAGCTGATTGGCAAGCCTTCGATAGCCAATTTAAAGCTATCCTCAACTAGTCCTTGATTTCGCAAGACAATTGGGATTTCTGCGCTGCTTCCTGGTGCAACGGAGAACTGGACAGACTCCATAAATACACCAATTCGCCCATGGACTTCAAATGCCGCAACGATCAGTATGAATTCAGTTTCAACACGCTGAGAAGGAGAATTTTGTCCAAATACAACGAGAGTCACCGTGTTCTGGCCAGCGCGCACCTGGGAAGCCGGTGGGGACTCTATCACTATTGCAACCTCTCTTCTCTCACCTACCTTCAAATGGACAACTGGAGTTTCGATGTCCACCCAATCCAGAGGAATCCCGCGTAGAGAGATCTCGAAATGATCATCCTGGTCGCCCAAATTCTCAACGACTACTGGTACCGTGACCCGATTCTCCGGGACCACTGAGTATTGCGTCTCTCTTAGCTGCACATTTATGGGATTTTGATTGGCATTCTCCATTGGCATTTCGGACATTAATCTCTCTCCTTGCAAAAAAATAATCTGTCAGCAATCCATTCATTGAGAAATATTCTTGTCTTATCAATCTCTTTCCCAAAAGTAAGAATAAATATATTGATCACCGAAGCAATTTCTTGGCTTCATGTTAAACATGTTCGCAATAACAAAGATTGGTATTGAACTCCTGCGTATTGGGGTTATTAAACCATACATTATGGTATCTCATCGTTGAATTTCGGGCAAGAACAATGTGAATATTATGAGGATTTTTATAATTAAAGAAGTAGGGTCTGGCGTTGAGTTTGCCAAACCCTATCTCTGCGGACACGACTGGATTCCCCGGAGAAAGGTGAATTATTCCAGTTCGTTTTATCCTTTGATACTTGATTTGTTAGTCTGTGTATTTTCCCTGGTTTGCGATTTACCGCATTCGGAATGCCATCACCAACGCTGCCAGGCCACCAACGATACCCAGGATACCAAAGATGAACGGCAAAGTGAGTGAAGCGACGAAAGCGTTGAAGATTAAGAGCAAACCGAATAAGATGCTCAACACGCCGAGGATTCCTGCGCCCCATCCTGCGCCTTGGAATGCCTGGATCAACCCAATGATACCGATGATGATCCCGAAGAAACCGAAAACCCAAACCAAAACTGTTGGCACAAGTAGAGATGACCATATGGGGTGTTGGATAATGAGAATTCCCGCTAAAATTCCGATGATCCCGGAAAATAGTTTCCAGCCCCACATTGTGCTATCAATGAATATACGAACAATGTCAATAATCCCTACGATGAACCAATAGATACCCAGAACTTGAATTAATACTGTTGTTGTTGCTCGTGGATTAGCTAATAACAAAATCCCGATGATGATTGCGGCGATGCCTTCAATCAGCACCACCCACCAGGGGACCATTCGTTCCTCTGAACTCATAGTTGCTTCTGCCATATTACATTCTCCTTCTTAAAAATCTTCCTTGAAAAAATCCAAAAAACTTCTCCGGGCTACCTTAAAGTATAGCGATTTCTAAGGAAAATGCAAGGTATAAATACTGACCTTCGGACAAAAGATCGGACTCCTTGGACGGTCTGTTGTCATTGCGAGCCGCAAGTGCTCTTCTTGCGGCGTGGCAATCTCCTGCTTGTGGGGCAAACCTTTCAAAAAACGCTCGTAACGATCGCCCAGTCTGATTTTGTCCGAACCCTTGTCCGAACTTGAGATAAATACAGGTTGCATACACTCTACAAAATAAACTGATAAATCGCATTAAACACAAAAACTCCTTGATATCTACCTGAAGTCAACCCAAAATTTCCTGTGATTCTCACAAATCCCCCTATGCTATAATTGAGCGGAATTACTAATATATACCTTTAATCCATTCATGATTCATTCTATGGGAGTAGCTTTTAGAGGAGGAATGTTATGTCACATTTAGTTGCAATTGCCTTCGACGATCCCGAAGAAGCTGGTAAAGTTCGCCATACCTTGAGAAGCATTCAAGATACTGGTCATCTGAGTCTCAATGATTCTGCTGTGGTAGTGAAAGATGAAGATGGTAAAGTCCATCTTAAAGACGAAATCGATCGCGGTGTAAAAGTTGGGGCAGTTGGGGGTAGTGTCATCGGCCTTCTTCTAGCATCTGTGTTCTTCCCCATTGCAGGATTAGTCGTAGGCGCTATTGGTGGCGCATTGGTCGGCAAATTGATGAATACTGGAGTTTCCAAAAGCTTCATCCAAGAAGTCACTGACGAACTCGAACCTGGCAGCTCTGCGATTTTCTTCATCGTGCGCGGCGATGATCCCAACCCGACTGTGGCTGCTTTGCGGGAGTACGATGGGAAAATCTTGCAAACGACACTCCCTGATGAAGCCGAAGATACCCTTCGCCGCCACCTCGAAGGACGCAGCTGGGAATAATCGAGCCGGTTTTTCTAATTGAGATCGTAACTTTCAGCAAACACATCCCATAAACCTGGCAGAACTTAACCTGAACTCTATAAGGTTTTTTTCTGCCTGATTCATTTCAATAGTATTATTGGAAACTAAAAGCTAACTGAAAAATAGTGTTTATAAACTAGCTATGGATGTATCCCAAATAACAAACCAGTTATATATTGCAGCTCATCCAAAAGCAGGACATGCCGATGCGATCCTGGCAATGAATGTGCGCCTGATCCTGAATATGATCTTCTTTCGACCTGCAGATGTATACCGTCACTCACCCTTTCAGATGCTCACGCTGCGCACTTTTGATTCGATCTTTCTTCCCATTCCAATAAATAAATTGATCAGAGGTGTTGAAGCAGCTTTGCCGGTTTTGGAGAGTGGTAAAGGAGTCTTGGTGTATTGTCGCGAAGGCCGCCATCGCAGCGTTGCCATGGCAGCTTCAGTTCTGATTGGAAGCGGCTTCTCTGCGGACGAGGCCATGGAAAAAATAAAATCAAAAAGAACCAAAGCCGACCCTTACGCCTGGCACATCCAGCGGCGGATCAGAAAATTTGAACAAGTGTGGACCACAGATCATCAAGCCTGATATACAATAATCTGGAATAAATTCGTTGAGACAGGTAATTGCGAATTTCAAATAAATGAGGGCAATTTCCTGGGTTGAATAAAAAAAATGCCCGTTCCTCTCGATCGAGAGGAACGGGCATTTGGTTCAAACCAATTAATTACTCAGCCTCACCTTCTTCAGAAGGAACCAGCTCGGCTGATTCTTCAGATCCACGATCCTTGAAGGCAAACCAGGCCGCACCCAATCCGGCAGCGTTCACTAAGATCGCGAGCACCCAACCAAAGTATGGCACCCAGGCGAGAAGCACATAAATAAGCAAACCCAACAACAGGGGTAAGACCTTGTATTTCAAGGAATTGGGAGCCAATCTCTTGAGAATTATCGTTCCAACCAGGAAAGCGACGATGACCTTCGTCCCGTAAGAGACGAACAACAGAGACAACCAGAACGCTAATCCCAGGCTGGAGAAACCAACCCCCCACACCGCCCAGGCCAGATCCCATAGGTTCATTGCTCCTAATCCAATGCCCAAGATTAAGATCAGCACTCCTACCAGGACAACCACGCCGATCAAGGCGACAGAAAGCACTAACCCCAGTAAACCCATCCCTGTAGATTGGAGGGGTTTTGCCTCAAGTTTATCCGCACTGCGCTTCAAGAATGCTGAGAACAACCAGATTCCCAGCAGTCCGAATATCGACAATGTAATAAATTCTTCTACAACCCACTGCAACCAATCCATAACTCGCTCCGAATCGATCGATGAACTTGTTTGAGCTAACACATCCTGCTCGGCAACAGACGCTGGGATGGTACCAGTTCCCGCGAATCTTGGTTCACCAGAACTCTCCCTGGTCAGCCAATCTAAGGATGGCAAGAAACCAGAGAATAAAACCGGCTGACTCTCAACGAGCTGATTGGGTTCTGAGATTGAGGAGCTTGATTGAGGTCCAGCAATCGGTCTGCCAATCAAATCCATAAACAGCCTGAACATCTCGAATGGGCCTATAATGCCGACCGTGTTCCGGCCTATTTCCCCAGAAAGCTGTGCGCCCATGCTGATCAGGACCAGGTCTCTTTCAATCATTGCCCCTTCTGCCGTTGATACGCTGCCCCCTACATAGTATACATTTCTCGCTGTGACGGCTTCTGGGCCCAGCTCTAATGTCAATGACGCCACATAGACAGTACCTCCCACAGTTCCATTGATGATCACATTCTGCCCGACGGCGAACAGGCTGCCTTCGACATTTCCATTGACTTCAACAATGGCTCCTGCAGCAAATGTATCCCCGTTCACGTCACCGTCCACATTTACATTCGTTCCTGACAAAAGGACATCATTATCGACGACTTCCCCTGCCGGAACAGAATCTTCAACAGTGATATTTATCCCTTGCGCCTGCGCAGGGGATACCACGCTGAAAATCCCTCCCATCAATATCACGATCACAAAAAGTACTCGTGTCCAACGATTTTGTGGATAACTCATTACATTCTCTCCCTTGATTGTAAAGAATCCTTACGAATATTATTAATTATTATGGGATGATCACCATATTATATATCAATTACTACGAAAAAACCTCGGGCGAGAGATGATCCTGCCCGAGGGTCAAGTGATTGGTTTTTCAAATGTCAACTTAAGCAATAATTGCCGGTCCTTTCTAAGACCTAAATTCCAAATGCGAATATCCAGTGCACATCTGCCGCGGCATGAAATAACGATGCACCCCAAATATTCTTGGTCTTAATCATTAGGAGACCAAAGGCCAGTCCTAAGGTTAAGGTCAAAATCCCGAAGATCAGTGCACCAACTCCGGAGACATAGACTGCGAAAACATGTATCAATCCAAACCAGATCGAGGTCAGCCAAATCGCGCCGCCATCTCCCAATATTGGTGCTAATCTTCCCAAGAAAAGTCCTCTGAACCATAATTCTTCCATAAAAGCGTTGGCTAGAGAAAATACGATTATCCATGGCAATATCGGGATCATCGCTTCAATATCGTTGCCGACACTCGCTGCAATCAGAAATGCCGATGCCAGCAAATTCACCAAGGCCAAAAGGCTGATCCGCATTGCCCATTTGAGGTTCCCTTTCTTAATATAGATTGATGCCAGATCAGCTCCGGAAAGTTTAATCAAGATAAGGATCGTCCCAACAACAAGGGTTGCTTCCCAAAGTTTAATATATGCAATGCCAGGAAATTCAGATGAAGAGATATTGAGATAATTGAAAATTGCCTCGCGAACATATATTGCCGTATACCAGGTGATAACATTAACCATCGAGGCCACAAAAAAAGCATAAACCAGGCGCCAATATGGTTTCACGCTCTCGTTTTTCCGAAAATATAACGCCGAAGCTAGCAGTACAACCGAAGTACCGATTTTGAACAGACCACTTGAATTCGTTGGGAACCGGTCATAATAACTGGTCCCAAGTAAAAAAACGACCAGGCCGCAAACCAGTATAACCAGGAATGTCGCAATCTTTCTGATCCACTCTGGAAATTGGGTCAGCTGAGATTCTGAAACCTGGATCGACGTACTCGTCATCTCATCCTCCTCTCTAACTTCATTTCTTCACAACTATTCATGAGACAATCTATTGACAGATTTTACTGCTTCCAACAAGCGTTCCGGAGGTTCAGCTTTACTAACAAAAGCATATGCGCCGGCGGCAATAGCTTGCGGTCTGGTTTCGGGGCGTCCGCTTAAAACGATCACTGCTATGCCAGGGAATTTTGTGGACACGGTCGGGATCAATTCTTCAATACATAAACCCGGTAAGTTCCAGCTCAACAGCACCAGGTCGGGAGTGGTCGCCTCAATTTTGGGGATTAATTTCTTTGCGGTAGCGACTTCTCCTACGATGACCCATCCGGGTCGCTGCTCCAATAATGCGACCAGCGCAAATCGTGTCTTCTCGCCTTCATCTGCCAATAAAATACGCAATAGTAAATCTCCTGGGATCGCTTTGCAGAAAAATCTACCAGACTGGGATCAACTGGAGATTAGTTTTTTTTCATTCCCCGTTTTGCGGGTGGATTGGTTTTGGTATCCAAATTCATTCCCAATTGCAAAACTTCTGATCCAGGTGATTATGGAGCGAATACCGGTTTTTTTGCTTCGACTGGTTTTTCGCGGCATATTTAAATCACGATTCGTCTGCGCGGTTTGCATCAGTTTCTGTTTGTGGTGAGATGCGTAAACCTCATATTCGATCTGAGTAGCCATAGCTCAGCTCCTAAATTAGTAAATTGTTGAATTAATTAATTTGCTCTCTGCCCCTATAAATATAGGTAAAAACTCCCCTTAATGCATCCAGCACTGGGGGAGTTTTTGGATATAGCCAGGTGGTTAGTTTTTTTAATCCACTAGATGCTTCTGTAGAGCTAATGCAATCGCTTCTGCTCGATTCGATACCCCGAGTTTCGACAATATGCTGCTGACATGTGCCTTGACGGTTGACCGGCTGATTGAAAGCTCTTGGGCGATCTCTGGATTGGTCAGTCCTTTAGTCAGATAACCTAAAACTTCGCGCTCTCTCAGCGTAAGATCGCGACCGACAACATTTTCTTCTTGGTCAGCACGAACTAATGCTTCCACCGCCTCTTTCGCCAGCATCGAACGTCCTGCATAGGATGAGCGAATCGCTTCAGCCAGGTCTTCTCCTGAAATGTTCTTCAATAAATAACTTATCGCCCCAGCTTGAAGTGCCTCCTGGACCATTTCTTTTTCCTGAAAGCTGGTCAAGGCGATGATCTGAACCTCGGGCCATTTATTGTGGATCACTCTCGTAGCAGCTACGCCTCCGAGTTCAGGCATAATCAAATCCATCAGGATGATATCAAGCTGCTCAGCTTCACAAATCCGGATCGCTTCCTGGCCATCCCTGGCTTCTGCCACTACTTCAATATCTGGAGCACTGAGGAGATACGCCGCCAGTCCTCTGCGCACCATCCCATGATCGTCGACGATCATCACCCGAATTGGTTTAATATCATTCATACTCAGTCTTCAACTATCAAATTTTAGCATTCATATTGGCAAAGATCCATTTTGCCAGATCACCTCAATCATCGTACCATCTCCAATATCACTCTCAATTTTCAGGCGAGCCCCGATATCCTCCGCCCTTTCACGCATAATATCCAGTCCGAGTTGATCCGCTTGGATTTGACTTTGATCAAAACCTCTCCCATTATCTCGGACTACTAATGTAATTTCTTTCGGTTCAGCAGAGCTGGTTTCTTCAGTACCACAATTAGAACAACTTACCTGTACAGAGACATTGTTAGCCCTGGCATGTTTCACGATATTGTTTAATGCCTCCTGGGTGATTCTGTATAGTGCAATATGCACATCTGGAGGTAATGAACAATCACAAGCTACTTCCACTTCAATTGGTAACCCCTCTCTTCCACTGGCAGCCTCCGCGAGCTGCTGCAATAAATCTCCAAAACTCGCCTCTATTAATGCGGATGGGCGCAGCTCGATCAACAACGTTCGCATCTCCGCTAAGGCACCCCTATTCAACTGCTTCAATTCTTCTAATAGTTTCTCGCCTTCAAGGCGGTCATTTTCCCAGGATACTGGCAAAGCTTCTGCCAACAGACTGGCAGAAAAAAGCGTTTGAGTAACTGCATCATGAAGTTCCCGCGCCAGCCTTGCCCTTTCCTCCAGGACAGCTGCTTGTTGAGCTTGCTCATAAAGCCGGGCATTTTCTATGGCTGCGCCTGCCTGGTGAGCCAGGGATTGTAAAACTGCTAAGTCTGTTTCATCGAAGGCGTTCAATTGGTCGCTTTGTGCATCCAATACACCGATCACCCTACCTTTTACCAAAATCGGGACTGTTGTTTCGGACCGGGTTTGACTGCCATGCATCCATACATAACGGGGTTCTTTGCTGACATCCGGGACAACGATTGGTTGACCTGTGGCTGCCACCCACCCTGATAAGCCCTCCATACCGATTTTTAGGCGTGCAGGTTTGAAGCCAAATTCAGGATCCTCCCACAGTTCACCTTTGCCGACCCGGTAGACAACCTCATCCCCCTCTACCAATCCAATCGCAATATGATAATAGCCAAACGTGCTGCGGACTAAACTCACCACCTCTTCCAGGACCTCATTCTCATTTAGTTCCATTCCCACCCGGTGACCTACCTCGGCCAATACCCTGAACTGTTCCGAACGGTGATGTTCCTCCTCAAAAAACTTGGCATTTTCGATCGCCCCGCCAATTTGGGCGCCAATCGCAGCTAATAATTCAAGATCCTTATCCTCAAACTGGCGGAATTCGCGCGTTATCAAAAACATTGTGCCCAATATTTTCCCCCTGGATATAAGCGGTAGTACCACCATCGCATGGAATTGTTCTACTTTTACAATAGAGCGAGTTAGTCTCGGATCGTTAGAAATATCTGGGATGACGATTATTTCACCATCCGCGACAACTTGACCGGAAATACCTTCCCCGACTTTAAGATGATCTATACCCTCAACAAATTCCTGGTTTAATCCCCTGTGCACCTCGATCGTTAGTGTCTTGCTGGGATCATCTAGCAAATAGATACCACCTGCCTCGATTGCCAAAACTTCGAGAATCTTATCCAAGGCATCTTCAAGGGTTTTCTGCAGCTCTAAAGTCTGGCCAACGACTGAAGCGATGGCATTTAGTGCTTCAAGTTCCTTCGTCCTGCTTGTCACTTGATCTTCCAGCTGCTCAGTACGTGATTGAATATTTCTGACCCTCACTTGGTAACCTGTGAACACCCCAGCGATTAGGATCAACAAAACAGTTCCTTGAAACCACCAGGTCATCCAAAAAGGTGGTACGACAGTGATCTCGATCGATTTGCCTGCTTCGTTCCACACGCCATCTTTATTCGAACCTTTGAGCCGGAGGGTATAGGTTCCACCAGGTAGGTTGGTGTAACGTCCAAATCGCTTCGGACCAATATAATTCCATTCCTCACCCCGGAATCCATCAAGCATATATGCATATTGATTTTTCTCAGACTGGGAATAACTTAATGCTGCAAACTCAAATTCAAAGAAATTATTTGGCCAATAGAAGGTTGCCTTCTCGATACTCTCCACGGCATTATCGAGTGCAACATCTCCCCCGGATTGGGTGAATGAAGTCATTACTACTGGAGGCAAGTATTGATCGTCCTGTATCTCATTTGGCAAGACCGCAGTAAAACCGTTTACTCCTCCAAAGAACATTTCTCCTCGAGTATTCTTGAAATATGCATTCCTGTTAAATTCATTGCTCTGCAGCCCATCTAGAACATCAAAATTCCTGAAGATTTCAGTCTTGGGATCGAATTTTGATAATCCATTATTGGTGCTGACCCACAAAAAACCTTCTTCATCTTCCAATATTCCATAAACCACATCATTGGGAAGGCCATCCTTTTCCCGATAATGAACGAAAGTTTCTGTTTCTGGATCAAATTTGTTCAGCCCTCCCCCAGCTGTCCCAATCCAGTAAATCCCTTGTTGATCTTGGAATATCGCCATCACGTTATCGGAACTGATGCTCTGAGGATTATACGGATCATGGGTGTATTGTTGATAAACAAGATTCATGCGGTCATACCGATTTAAACCACCCCCATTTGTCCCAACCCAGATCTCACCATCCTGATCCTCGAAAATGGTATTAATAAACTTGGAGCTCAGACCATAATGGTGAGTAAACTGCTGATCGGTTCGGTCGAAGGAATCGAGTCCCCCACCAAGAGTTCCAATCCAGAGCAGGCCGCTTCGATCCTCAAGAATTGAACTGATGGAATCATTCGCAATGCTGTGAGAATCATCCGGATTATGGACATAGTGTTTGAATGAGTCGGAAAAGCGGTCAAATGTATTCAATCCGCCGCTATTCGTCCCAGCCCATAAATCCCCATTTCTGTCGACGAATATAGAGGTAACAAAGTCGTCACTCAAACTGCCAGGATCTGCTGGATCATGTCGGTAATGAGTATATAAATCCAATTGACGATCTATTCGATTGAGCCCCCCACCACCAGTTCCAACCCAGAGAACCTGCGAATAATCTTCAAATATCGATGTTGCGAAATTATTGCTCAAGCCATTCTGGCCGGCACCCTCATAGACGAAATGATCAAACTTTTTTTGGGTTACATCAATTGTGTTGAGTCCACCGGCAATCGTACCTATCCACAACATTCCTCCCCGGTCCTGGTAAATTGATTGCACAAAATTGCTGCTCAAGCTGTTTGGCGAATCAATGCTGTTTTGGTAGTGAACGAATCTGTTTGCAGATGGATCGAACCTGCTGATTCCACCACCATCTGTTCCTATCCAAAGATCACCGGAAAGATCTTCAAAAATCACTCTCACAATATCATGACTTATGCTCGCGTTATCATTATCATCGTGTTTGTAATGCCTGAAATTTTCCGTTTTTCGATCAAATTTATCAAGGCCGTCGTTTGTTCCTATCCACAAATTTCCCTTTGAATCCTCATAGACAGACCGCACTAAATTATTGGCCAGGCTGCTATCATCTTTCGACCGATGTTGGAAATGGGCAATTTTGTCACGGTTCTGATCCAATCCAATTAATCCCCGATCAGTTCCCACCCATAGGATCCCTTCACTATCCTCAACCAATGCAAACGTGCTCTCAGATCTCTTTCGTACAAGCCCTTTCGATTCACCATCTTCGAATGTGTAAAGACCAGCATTAGAGCCTACCCATAACTCGCCAGTCTGATCTTCAATAATTGTTCTAACTCGATCAAGTGGAAAGTATTCCCATATATTGGTTTCCCGATCGTATCGATTGAGTCCATCAATGGTTCCAATCCAAAGCAAGCCTTGTCGATCTTCCAAAATATCTAATATAGTATTATTGCTCAAGCTGTTGGCATTTTCAGGATCGTGTTTATAGATTGTAAATTCGTACCCGTCAAACTTATTCAAACCATCTTCAGTACCAAACCACATCAATCCGATACTATCCTGGAGAATCGAAAATACCGAACTTTGAGATAAGCCCTGGTCAACCGAAATATTGCCAAAATATATATTTTTACGGGGGATATTCACCAGAATTTGGGGATCTGGTACAGATATGTTGCTCTCTTCCTCAATACTAGCATCCCCAACACTAGATGTTTTTTCTATAGGTGGGATTGCACACGCAGTTGTCATTAAACTGAAGAGCGCAATTCCCAACGTAACAAAAAACGCTCGATAAACAAACCGCTTTCTGTAAATCGGAAGCGAAATATGCGTTTTGGGAAGGTGACGAGTAACGAACATACTATTATCTGGCGGTATAGTAAATTCCTCCACTATGATTATATATCATCCAGTATCAGTCATTAATTAAACACTTCTCAGTATCTCTCCTGGTTCAAGCGCGTATCACAGTGTTATAATGTGGTATAGGATTTGTATACCACTGGACAAGTAGCAAATTCCGAATCAACCAAAAATATGGAAATCTCGCAGAGACATCCCTCCTCTTATGCTTTTTCAATCCCTCTCTATATTCGCCTGGCAGATGGATTGATCGCAAAAATCGAATCTGGAGAACTGGCTCCCGGAAAACAATTACCACCTGAAAGAGAGTTGAGTGATTCGCTGGGTGTTAATCGGATGACATTGCGCCGCGCCCTGCAGGTGCTCGAATCCCAGGGATTAATTCTGCGAAAGCATGGTGTTGGGACCTTTATCGCAGAGCCAAAAATTGACCGGCAGATGGAGGTGGTATTCCGCTTTACCACTGGAATGCTCAGCCAGGGCTTTATTCCAGGAGCAAAGATGATTTCTTTCGAAGAAATCACCGCAGAATCTGTCCTGGCTAAGGATTTAGCAATTCCAATCTCATCCCGGGTTTATAGCATCCTACGGTTGAGATCGATAAATCGAGAACCAGTCATGATAGAAGCCTACAAAATCCCTGTCCATCGATTTCCGGGACTTGACCTGTTCGATTTAGAATCCCGTTCAATATATGAAATTATGGAAGGTGAATACGGCGTTTCAATCGATCGTGCCAGACAGAGCTTTGAACCCATCACTGCCACTCCATTTGAAGCAGATTTATTAAAAATCGAGTCCGGTGAAGCGCTCATGATGGAAAGAAGGATTTCTTATGATGGCATGAATCAGCCCGTCGAATATGGCCAAGATCGCTATCGCGGCGATCGTTTCAGGTTCGTTACCGAAGCAAAACCATTTCCGTTTTAATCGAATTCGGATTATTTCCAGTTTCAGCCAAACATCCAGATACAGATTAGGCAAATTGACTAGATTTTGGAGAGATAAAGAAAATGCAAAATTATGCCAGTCTTCTATCCCAGGCCCAAGTTGAACGAATCCATGAAGCCTCCCTTGAAATTCTCGAATCCGTTGGTCTTTTGGTCCGCAATGAAAAAGCCCGCCAGATTTTCGCCCACCATGGTTTGCATGTTGACCACGAAACGGAGATAGTCAAATTTCCTCGCGGCATTATTGAAGAATTCCGTGCCCAATTTCCTCCCAGCTTCACCTTCCGCGGGAGAGAATGGTCCTTTGATAGAACGATTCCGGGTGATAGCCCGCTGGTGTTGACAGGCAGCTCCGCACCGAATATTATCGATCCCGTTACGGGTTATGAACGCAGAGCTACTTCAGATGATTTAGCTCGCATATCCCACTTGATAAACCAATTGCCGGGTTACGATGTATTTTCCATTGCTACCTTGGCAGATGATGCACCTCCCGGTCAATTTAGCCTCTCCAGGTTCTACCCATCAATAAGAAATACTGTCAAACCCGTCCGGGCTAATACGCCCCCTGAAGAAGCGGAGGATATGCTTCGCCTGGTTTATATGATCGCCGGTAGTGAATCCGCCTTTCGGGATCACCCATTCGTAACTTTCCATTATTGTCCGGTAGTTTCGCCCCTGACGATGGATTTCGACTCTACAGAATTATTGTTATTCTTCAAAGAGCAAGGGTTACCTAGCTATTTCTCTATTGTTCCAAACGCCGGGTTGACTTCCCCATTGACTCTCGTCGGAACGCTGGCCCAAAATAACGCTGAATTCTTAGCTGCTGCTGTTCTCAGCCAGATGATCCACCCAGGTAGTGAGCTGATTTACAGCACTTTACCCACAGTGGCCGACCTGCGCACTGGAGCTTATTCTCCAGGAGCGATCGAAACGGGTATTCTCCACATGGGCTGCGCTCAAATGGCTCGCTTTTATAACATCCCATCAGGGGGGTATATTGGGCTGACCAACTCAAAAATCAACGACGCTCAGGCTGGTTACGAAACTGGAATGTCGGTGGTTGCGGGTTATTTGGGTGGCGTGGATATCCTCAATATGGGTGGCTTATTGGACGCCTTGATGGCTTTTGATTTCGCCAAAGCAGTCATTGATAATGATATTGCTATGATGTTGAAAAGAATTAGGCGTGGGTTTGAGTTCCATGAAGAAGAGCTATCACTCGATTTGATCGCAGAAATTGGTCCTGGGGGTATGTTTGCAGATTCCGACCACACTTTGGAACGCATGCGTACTACCATGTACCTGACAGAAATTGCTGACAGGGAACCTCGCGAACAGTGGCAGGAGAGCGGTGCAAGTGATGCCCAAGCAAAGGCGATGAGGCGCGTAAAAGATATCCTGACTCGCGACAATCCAACCGAATTCTCGCCTGAGGTTGATGCCAAAATCCGTTCAGAATTTGTTGGCATGATTTCGGGTGTGTCCATGCCACCAGAAGGATGGAAACGTTCTACTTCTACCTCTTCCAAAGGGAGAGAAACCCGCCAAGAGCGGAGACGTCGTCTGCGTGAGAACGCTGCCACAAATTGATGAAACCCAATAAATTCACTACCTCGACAGATCCACAGTCGATCAATTAGAATCATTTGATGTCTGACAATAGCGGCTCACAAGAAAAGTTTTTTAAAATTGCTCTCATGCCATCCGGCAGAAAGGGGCAAGTTGCTGCTGGCACAGATTTGCTCAGGGCTGCCCGAGAATTGGGCGTTGAGCTGGAGTCTATATGTGGTGGTCGTCAGACATGTGGAAAGTGTCAGGTTATCTTGGAAGAGGGGAAATTCCCCAAGCATGGATTAACTTCCCAGAAGGGAAATTTATCCCCTCCTTCGGATCTGGAAATTGAATATGATCGTGATCACCCTCTGAATGGACGCCGTCTGGCGTGTGCTGCTCATGTTCTGGGGGATATTCTCATCACGGTCCCTGAAGAAAGCCAGGCTCACAAACAGGTTATCGCCAAAGCCGCCACAGAAAGAATAATCGACGTCTCTCCTGCAGTCCGGCTGCTGTATGTCGAAATCGAACCTGCCGAACTCGGCGACCCACGAGGTGATTGGGATAGGCTCGCGCAGGCATTGCAGGATCAGTGGGAGTTGACCGGATTGGAGATTGATCCAAAACTGCTCCCGACACTTCAATCCATTATTCGCGAAGGCGATTTCGCTGTCACCGCGACGATTTGGCAGGATAAAGAGGTCATCAGGCTGCAGCCAGGGTATCAAGAGGGCATTTATGGTTTAGCCATAGATGTTGGTTCGACTACCGTTGTAGCTCACCTTTGTGACCTGCGTACTGGGGAAGTCAAATCCACCAAGTCAGCCATGAACCCACAGGTTCGTTTTGGTGAAGACCTGATGAGCCGGATCAGCTACTCAAATTCAGAGCCTCAGGGTCTAAAACGGATGAATCGTTCGATCATCCAGACCTTGAATGAACTGGCGGAGAAAGCCACCGCTGAGGTCGGGTTATCTCCTCAAGAAATAACTGATGTGGTCATTGTTGGCAATACAGTTATGCACCACATCTTGTTGGGAATTAATCCGGAACAATTAGGTGTGGCGCCATTCGCCCTGGCAACTTATTCTGCATTGGATATCAAAGCTCGCGATCTCAATCTTCAACTGCACCCTGGTTGTCGGGTTCACACATTGCCTCTTATTGCCGGGCATGTCGGCGCTGATAACGTGGGTGTGATGTTAGCCGAATCTCCAACGGATTACGAGGGCATCTCACTGGTAGTTGATGTCGGTACGAATGCGGAGATCATCCTGGGAGACCGTGACCAGGTTCTAGTCGCCTCAAGCCCAACCGGGCCTGCTTTTGAAGGTGCTCAGGTCACCCACGGACAGCGTGCAGCTCCCGGAGCTATCGATCGGGTTCGCATCGATCCCCAATCATTTGAACCCATGATAAAAGTAATTGGATCTCCAGAATGGTTAACTTTATCTCCAGATGAGTCAGTACCACCTAATGTAATGCCCACCGGGATATGCGGCAGCGGCATCATTGAAGCCATCGCTGAATTGTACTTGGCAGGGATCATCAATACCAAAGGACACTTCATCACTTCGAGAGCAGACCAATCACCCAGGATCGTTATGAAGGGTCGCACTGCAGAATACATTCTTGTCGACCAGGAATTTACCGCGACCGGCTCACATATCGTGATCACCCAAAATGATGTGCGCGCTATCCAGCTGGCAAAGGCCGCGCTTTACGCTGGAACCAAGCTCTTGATGGATCATCGTGGAGTTGAACGAGTAGATCGAGTCATCTTGGCCGGAGCATTTGGTAACTTCATCAGTCCGTTCCATGCAATGGTTCTCGGTTTAATTCCTGATTGTGATTTAGATAATGTCTTCGCAGTCGGGAACGCTGCCGGAGATGGCGCCCGGCTCGCGTTGGTTAATCGTGGCCTCCGCCTGAAGGCTGTTCAGTTAGCTCGTTCGGCAAATTACGTGGAAACGCCCCTCGAATCCACTTTCCAAGACGAGTTCGTGGCGGCTTTGAATCTCCCCCATTCCACTCACCCCTACCCTCACCTTGCAGGGAGATTGCCTGAAGCAGTGGACGAAAGACCCCGGAAGCGCAAGAGTCGCCTCAGGGCAGGGACCCACTAATATCGATTTTGTATTCAACCAATGATAAAATCCTCTATCACGGAGATGGACAACAAATGAGCGAAGAAATTGACATCACAAAACTTGAGACCCCTGAATTGCTCGAACTGATCCAGGACGATCTTTATGATGGTTTAGCAGACGAAGTCGTGGCTAGCGTCAAT
Source organism: uncultured Anaerolineales bacterium (assembly GCA_937968125.1). Classification (GTDB taxonomy): domain Bacteria; phylum Chloroflexota; class Anaerolineae; order Anaerolineales; family UBA4823; genus PFL25. The sequence goes on from CALBUI010000157.1 coordinate 18,747, forward strand.
GAGCTGCTGGCCCGCGACATGACGCCGAGCGATGTGCTCAATAAAGGTCTGGTAGCTGGGATGGAGATTGTCGGATTTGATTTTCGAGATGGCATCCTCTTTGTGCCCGAAGTTCTCATGGCCGCCAAGGCGATGAAAGCTGGCATGGAAATCCTGCGCCCACTTCTAATAGAGACCGGCGCAACCCAGATTGGTACATTGGTGATCGGGACGGTTAAAGGCGATATCCACGATATTGGTAAAAACCTGGTCTCCATGATGATGGAAGGGGCTGGATTCAATGTGATTAACTTGGGTATCAACACAGATGTTGATGCTTTCCTGGAAGCGATAGAAGAGCATAAACCCGATATCCTCGGCATGAGTGCCATGCTGACTACTACAATGACATACATGGCAGTCGTGATAGAAGCGCTTGAGGAAAAAGGCATTCGCGATCAACTGTTAGTACTCGTGGGTGGGGCGCCGTTGAACGATGCCTTTGCAGAAGAAATTCGGGCTGACGCGTATTGCCGCGATGCGGCAGTGGGTGTCGAAACCGCCAAGAAGTTATTAGCCATCCGGCGTGGCCAACCAGGCTAGGAGTTGATATGACAACCATTCAAAATCTATTAGACCGGGGAGGTTATATCATTACAGACGGCGCCATGGGAACTGTCCTTTTTTCCGCTGGCTTGGAACACGGCGATCCACCAGAACTGTGGAATATCAACCAGCCAGAGCGTGTTGCTGCTGTTCACGAGGCTTATATCGAAGCTGGTTCACAGGTCTTGTTGACCAACACCTTTGGTGGCAGCCGCTACCGTCTTTCCCTGCACAATGCGCAAGGCCAGGTCGTGGAAGCAAACCAGGCCGCGGCAAAAATTCTGCGCCAGGTGGCTGATGAAAGTGATGTCGACGTCATCGTGGCAGGAGATATTGGACCTTCTGGCGAGGTGCTTGCACCATACGGTGAGCTGGCTTTCCAGGACGCCAAAGATGCGTTTACGGAACAGGCAGCTGCCTTAATCGATGGTAACGTCGACCTGATCTGGATTGAGACGATGTCCGATCTGGAAGAGGTACGCGCGGCTGTTGAAGGCACCAGGGAAGTGTCAGATGAAATTCCCATCGTCACGACCATGACCTTTGACACTCACGGTCGCACGATGATGGGTGTGACACCTGAACAGGCTTATGAAACTTTGTCATCATTCGAGGTAATCGCTCTCGGTGGCAATTGTGGCAATGGTCCCGAAGAGATCATTGAAGTGATCACAAAAATGAGCTCACTCAATAATGGAAAACCATTGGTCGCCAAGGCTAACGCTGGTATTCCTGAGTTGGTTAACGGTAAGGCTGTCTACCGTGCCAGTCCGGAAACAATGGCAGATTATGCGGTCAATTCCTTTAATGCTGGCGCCAGGATCATCGGTGGGTGCTGCGGTAGTACTCCTGACCATATTGCTGCTATAAAAAATGCTCTGGCGATCCACGTTCAATAATGAAAGATATTGCTTTTATCGTTTGCGGCGCGCTTGCTCGAGAAGTGTTGGCGTTAAATAAGAAGCACAACTGGGGGGCTGATGTGTTCGGATTGCCAGTGCTGCTGCATAATGAACCCGATCGCATTCCCCCTGCCGTCCAGGAGCGTATTGATCAAATACGCGGCGAATACAAAAATATTGTCATAGTCTATGGTGATTGCGGGACATCTGGGTCTCTCGACCGGTTGCTAGCTCAAGAAGGTGTCCAGCGCGTTGCTGGCCCGCATTGTTATGAAATGTATGCCAACGGCAGCTTTGAGGGGCTTATGGAGGAACAGCCGGGAACTTTCTTCCTGACCGATTACCTGGTGGGTTCATTCGATCACCTCGTCCTGGAGGGTTTGGGAATCGACCAGAATCCACAATTGCGTGACGATTATTTCAGCAACTATACTCGGGTGGTCTACCTCGCACAGCGTGAAGATCCTTCTTTGCAGCAAAGGGCCAAATGGGCTGCCGATTGTCTCGGTTTGCCGCTGGAGATCAGGCAAACAGGTTATGGATTATTGGAAGGAAGACTACTCAAGTTAATAAATGATTCTCCGCAGCTAAGTCTGTAATTTTTTTAATAATTTTATTGGATGAGCGTGGATCTCGAATTCGGTATATTTTTATGGTACATTATCAAACCCAAAAAGCCCTTACAACGTCCTGACATCTATGCGCTTTTTACAAAACTATCCCCACTTCCTTGAGATTACATATCACGGTGTTGAGCGCATTCTTACACCTTTCCGGCGCTGGTTAGTGCCCGGCGGGTTTACTGAACGGCTTTTCATCAACCTGGAGATTATCAGCAAACGTCCAGTTTTCGACTGCCAGATGTGTGGGCAGTGTGTTTTACACAGTACGGGTATGACCTGCCCCATGACCTGTCCAAAAACGCTGCGCAATGGTCCCTGCGGAGGCGTCGGTGCAGATGGTTCTT
>CALBUI010000158.1 GCA_937968125.1 uncultured Anaerolineales bacterium
GCAGAGCAAGTTCCCTGGTATTTATGGCCTTTTTGGGCGATCTGGCGCTTCCTGACCTGGATAGTCAGGCTTACCGGTCGGCTAATCGCTGTCGTACTGGGTCTGGTTATGGTCATCACCGGTGCAGTCCTAAGCATCACAGTTTTGTTGGCGCCTCTGGGTATCCCCCTCATTATCTTCGGCTTCCTGCTCATTCTGCGAGGCTTGTTCTAATCCTAGAGCAAGCTGCGCAACTGTTCAGCCGCAAATTCTGGAGATAGATCCCTTTGCGGTGAGGCGAGCAATTCAAAGCCCACCATGAATTTTCGCACTGTGGCGGACCGCAACAGGGGCGGGTAAAAATGGGCGTGCAGGTGCCATTCTGGATGCAGTCCATGATTTACAGGTTCCTGGTGAAATCCCATCGAATAGGGAAAAGAAACCTCGAATAAGCGATCATAACAGGCGGTGAGGCGCTGAAGCAAATTTCCCAAGGCCGCAATCTCGGAGCGGGACATCTCTGGCAGCGAGGCGATATGGCGTTTTGGCAGTACCATGGTCTCGAAAGGCCAGACTGCCCAAAATGGTACCAGAGCACAGAAGTACTCGTTTTCAATCACCAGGCGGACTCTATTTCTAATTTCCGCAGACAGATAATCACATAACAAGCAAGTCTGGCTTTCTGCATAGTACGCCGATTGTGAAGCAAGCTCTTTCTCTGGCTCGTTGGGAATGCTTGCCGTGGCCCAGATCTGGCAGTGTGGGTGGGGATTGGAAGCCCCCATCATCGCCCCCTTGTTCTCAAATACCTGGATATAGTGGATGAACTCATTCCTTTGAAGATCGATAGATTGGTCGATCCAGGTCTTGATTACCCTTTCAACTTGTTCGTCAGAGAGGTCCGGAATTGAAGCATTGTGCTGTGGAGAAAAACAAACCACCCGGCAGATGCCTGATTCTTTTTCCTGCCTGAATATTCTGGCGGGTAGATTTCGCACGGTTGCCGGATCGCCATCTAACCCATGCTCACCCACTTGATCTGTCGCAGATTTTTCCCCGGCATGAGATAGTAAAGCAGGAAAATCGTTATCAAAAATAAAAGTCCCGGAATATTTTGGATTCACTTTTCCACCCGACCTTGTATTTCCTGGACAGAGATAGCATTCTGGATCATAAACCGGCAATTTTTCTTCTGAGACTTTTTCAACCTGTCCTTTCCAGGGCCTTTGGGTACGCTGGGGGGAGACTACCACCCACTCATTTGTCAAGGGATTGAATCTTCTGTGAGGTGTATTTGGGATAACCATATTTAATCTTCCACCTGGAAGAAAATTAACATTGTGCTGCCATAATTCCTGCGGTCAAATTCAATCAATTGACCTAGTTCGAGATCATCAATTTCTCGGGGGTGGATCTGTATGATCACCCAACCATCCTCTGACAGCCATTCCAGGTTATTGTCAACATGTTGAATGGCTTTACTCCACAGTCCTTTATATTGTGGAGGGGCGATATAGATATAGTCAAACTTTCTGTTTGCGTGTCCTTCCAGGATCCCAAATGCATCTCCGCGCAGCACATCTGCTTTGTCTGTGAGCCTGGTTAGTTTTAAATTCTCATTGACAGTCTTGATTGCATTCCGCTCTAGATCGATAAAAAGGGCAGTTTTTGCCCCCCTGCTCAATGCTTCTATACCGACACTCCCAGTACCTGCGAACAAGTCCAGGAAGGTGGCTTCCTGGATGTCGGGGCCGATGATATTAAAGAGGGATTCTTTCACCCGGTCGGTTATTGGACGCGTGCTTTCTCCCGGTACGGGCTTCAATCTGCGACCTTTTGCACTACCAGATATTACTCTCATAACACAACCGGCGATCGAGTTGACCCGATCGCCGTTAATTTAGCATCTAGATACTAAATTCAATCACTGCTCGACGCTTCTCCGGGCGGCGATAATATTCCCGCGCGGCACAATGGTCGGCATCACACACCCCGTACCCAAGATCAACCCTCTACCGCCTGTTTGTTGAGTGGCATCTTGCACTTCTTCTTTCACACCCTCAGGCGACCCCAGGACCATCGTTTCCTGACGTCGTAAACCTCCACATAAAGCTCCAGAAAATTTCTCGCTCGCTTCAGCAAGAGTGGGAGGAGATTCTCGATCATGCCAGTTTATAATTGCCACCGGATAATCGGTAAAACGGTCAAACATCACCTGCTCGCCATGCAGGTGGAGCATATTAAATTGGAAGTCGACGGCTGGTTGTAAAGCCTGCATATCGAAGTTTCGACCAAACTCTTCGTACTCATCTTCGGCCAACAGTCCATACTGGGCATGTTGAACGGCATAGAAAATTCCAGCAGCTCCTGTCCCTCTAATTGCTTCTACAAATTGTTGGATGGATTTTGTGATCGTTTCCAAACCAGCATTTAATTGCTGAGGATACCGGCGCAAATGAACGGAGAGCTTATCAGCACCTACCAGGTTCTTCGCCTGTGCTAAAGGGCTGAATATGGTTTGGATGACCGGCACATCCTCACCAATTTCTTCCACGATCATCTTCAGGCACTCCAGCTGTGCACCGAGAGAGCCACTCTGCGGATCGAGAACAGTCAGTGCACCCCAATCCTCTGGTTTTTGGATCACTCGCCGGGTATAATCGCGGGTTCCTTCCGAAGCTCCCCGCCACTCATCTTGCGCTCCCCAATCCCTGACGCTGAAAGATGACGCCGGAGTCACCTTAACCAGGTCAAAATCATAATCTCTTTGAAAACTGATGGTCGCATCAGCCAGGTTTACGGGCGATTGATCATCGACTGGAAAATGCCTCCATAGGGCAATCGCCGGTCGATCCACCGCTTCTTTTGCAATGGTTGCTTCGAGCCGTTGGTAATGATTCATTCTGCTTGATGCCAAATCTGATCCTCCAAATTCCAATCTCCGGTCGTTAACTCGTTAATATGGCCAAGGGTTAACCGGCGCATCATCTCAGATTTAGCATGCTCCTTGATTTTTCCACGCTCAATTAATTGCATGCTTTTATTAAACTGCTCGACAGCCGCTTCATTCTTATCTTGAGCCTTCATCACTAAGCCCAAGGCGTAGTTCGCATCAACCGATTCTGGGGAATATACGATGGCGGTTCGAAAATCAGACTCCGCCTTTTCTTGTTCTCCACTGGAATGGAATGCCCAACCACGCCTCATAAAACCTTCGTAATCTGTCGGCTCCTCACCTAGTGCTTGATCGAGAGCTTTTTCATCCTCTGGTTTAGCGCTTTTTCTCTTGAAGGGATTCCATCGACTCATATAGCAATTCTCCTGGACGCGGATTTTGGTGGATGATTTAAGTATAGTAAATTACTTCTTGAGGTGAAATTAATCTAATTTGGATTTATTTGTGAAGCCTGAGTCTTCTCTCCTCACGAAGGCTTATCAAAATTCGTCATCGCTAACTGCGAAATCATCTAACCTGGGCAATAGTTCAGGCATGTCTTCTAGTACATCGACAGTTTCGTATTTTAACTCCGCCATCATGGGTGGCAACGGTACCGTTGCTGGTGGGATGAAACGCGGTGGTGCTTGAGGTGGTGTTTTGTCTGGTTTTTGGAAATCATCCGCGCGTCTGCGCAGAATCCGGTTGTCTTTATTCACCCAGCCTACATAACGCCCGTAAACTGAATAAACCTGTCCATCTGTTGTCACCCACCCTATCCAATCGCCAATCTGGTTGTACACATAAGGGAAAATAAGATATCCCCCAGTATCCCCAGAGGTCGTGTAAATTGGGATTGGTTTTTGATCCGCCATATAAACAAATTATACACGCACTATTTTGATTTAGCTCGATTTTGATTCAGAATTCCCGGCCAATAATTCAAACCATCGGAAAATCATCAGCTAATGTCGTTATAGGTCCAATAGCGGTTGATGAAGAAATTCCAGAACATTACCACGATCACCGCAATCGCTAAGGCGAGATTATTGGCTAGAAATTCTGCAGTAAAAAATCCAATTGGTAAGAATGCAAGACTGGAAAATATTCGGAAAAATAGTGGTTCAAGAATGGCGATGATCGGGGTACGGATAAGCAAACCTAAAATGCTCACAAATGAAAATTGGACCAGCTGCCGCCCAATGGGTTTTGAACGCGAATCAGGGTAGGTCCAATAGCGGTTCCAGATGAAATTATTAATGATTGCCGCAATGAAAGATATTACACTCGCAACCACCGCCGTCAGACCGGCGGAAGTTGTCAGCAAATTGAAGGTCCCAAAATCGACTACCGCGCCAACGATACCAACTGCTGCAAAACGGAAAAATCGAGTCCTTTCTTGGGTATTAGTAACGATCGAGGTGAGGGTCATGCCATCCCCATTTTTCCCTTGAAATATGGGATAGTTTTCTTCAGGCCTTCTTCGACGCTTATTTTAGGTTCCCAATCAAGAATTTCCTTTGCCCTGGTGATATCTGGTCGTCTTTGTTGGGGGTCCCCTTCCCCACGCGCCTCTTCTTTATAGACAATCCCAGCAGAATTCCCGGTGATCGCGTTGATCGTTTCGGCGAATTCCAGGATGGTCGTCTCTACCGGATTGCCAATATTTACCGGTAAGTGCTCGTTAGAAAGCAGCAGGCGGTATATACCTTCGATCAGGTCATCCACATAACAGAAGCTGCGCGTCTGGGAACCATCGCCATATACCGTCAATGGTTGGTTCTGTAATGCCTGCTGCAGGAAATTTGGCACGACCCGCCCATCATCGAGGTGCATCCTGGGACCATATGTGTTAAAGATCCGCACAACCCGGGTATCGACATCGTGAAACCGGTGGTAGGCCAAAGTCAAGGCTTCAGCAAACCTCTTAGCTTCATCGTAAACTGAACGCGGCCCGATTGGATTGACATGACCCCAGTATTCTTCCGTCTGAGGGTGTTCAAGTGGATCACCGTAAATTTCACTGGTCGAAGCCAGGATGAATCTGGTATTTTGCGAACGAGCGACACCCAACGAATTATGTGTGCCTAACGCGCCAGCTTTCAAAGTTTGGATGGGTAAATTCAGGTAGCCAAAAGGGGAATTTGGATTGGGACTGGCAGGTGATGCAAAATGCATCACCGCATCGATCTTCCCAGGCACAAAAATAAAATTTGAGACATCATGCCGGATGAATGAAAAATTTTCATTTCCCGCCAGATGTGCAAGGTTGTCCGGGCTGCCAGTGACGAAATTGTCCATTCCGATCACTTCATGATCCTCAGCAATCAAGCGATCACACAAATTGGAACCCAAAAATCCTGCTGCACCAGTTATTAATATTCTCATTTAATTGTCCTCACCTCGATAAGTTCATATCCCTCGTACCATATCCCCTATTTACATAGTTTGTATGGCAATAAAGAATCGGTCTATTGACTCACATTATTTGTTTTCATTTTTTTACTCTCTGTGAACTCGGTGGTGAATTTATCCACGATTATCATAAGAGAGTACTGGATTTAATAATTCCAATAAGAAAAGCGCTTATCATTTCCAATCGATGCGGCTGGTCAGTCCATCACCCGTGATCTGCCATGCTTCCCCGGTCAGACTGTCCACGATCCACAGATCGTTCTGGTAAACAACACCCAGAGCCCGATTTCCTGTTTCATCCAGTTCTTCCGGAGACCAAACGACCGACTGAGGTTCCAGCCCTTCTGCGCCATCGATAGGAAAAAGCAACTCCTTATTTGAGCCATCCCGATCCATAACCATTAGATTATAGCGGCTGGTCTCGCTTTGGAACGGAAAGACTGCCTGCAGGTAGGCGACTTTGTGGGCCAATTCCTCGGAAGCGAACTCCAATAGCGCGGAGGGGACCGGGTAAGCGAACATTCCTACCTCCGTTGCCAGCACCTGCCCACCCTCCTCCACTAGGAGCACTTCTAAAGAATATTCCAGTGAATCGGCCGGGGGAGCGTGATCAACGTTGTACAACAGGTCACCTTGTGGACCCCATGATACCCCCGGAACCCAGGCCCAATCTCCGAATGTTTGTACCGGAGGAAACTGCTTAAGCGGCAATTGCTCACCGGATTCAAGATCAACCAGGCCGAGCTCATCGGGACGCGCATAGGATAGGCTTTCACCATCTGGCGCCCAGCTGAAATCTGTACCCCACCAGCCATATAAGCCACCGGAATTGGTTTCCAAAATCTCCGGCAGCTCACGTACAAATCCAGAGGTAGAAAAAGTGAGCATCAGCAGATCGTTATTAGCCTGCCATCCTGGTGCTCCAGGTCTTGGTTCTACCGTTGAATAAGCGATCGTCTGGGTGGCGTCGGGTTTCCAATCCGCAAAATGAATTATATTGCTCACCCCTAGATCGATCTCTTCTTCTTCTTCCTCTGCCTCCCCCTCTAAGGGAGCTGCCCACAGGGAGTTAATCATCTCCTCATCATCAGAAAGACGGGTGTAGAGGAGCCAATTTCCGTCCGGAGAGAGCGAAAATACGCGGCCATCCAGATCTCCAGTGGAGATCAACTGCTGGCGTTCACCAGTGCTGCCCTCCATGACCCAGGCATCACCATCCAACAGGTAAGCCAGTTTTCCTGGGATATCAAATGGTACAAAAGATCTTTGCACTCCCACCATCTTGATTTGCGGAATAGGTTCTTCCACGATTACAGATTTTACCGGATTGCTGGATACCTCATCACCATCTTCAAACAAGCGGCGAATCGTTATCTCACGCAGCCCGTTCTCGCCCAGTTGAAGCCAGTATTCCTGTCCTTCTGGCAACGATTCATTCCGCACAACCTGGCTTTCAAAGGGAATTACTTCCTGCTCTATCACGAATTCCTCTTCTACCCGTACAACGAGAATTTGGGAGCCATCATCGAGAACAGTGTATAAGGGTGGGTCGGTCTTATCTAGGGGGCCCAAAATGATCCCACCAGCCCGCAGCGCACTATCAGCCGTACTGCCAGCTGGAATTCCGACCGTTAATTCCTCACCATCAGTATTAAGGCTTACGGTGATTAGTCCTTCGGTGACTTGTGGAGCGGCGCATCCGGCGAGAATTGCCGTACTGATCCCGAACAAAGTCAAGAAAAAACGAAACCCAGGGAACGTATTTCCCATCCCTATCTACTATTTTGAACGACCGATGATAGTCATCGTACCATTTTCGATGATAATACTTTCTATGTGCATGTTTGGTGCCATAGACTCGATTTTTTCCTGAAAAGCTCTGTTCATGATCACTTCAACTTCGGAAATGAGCTCTCCAGGTACCGGAAACGGTCCGATGCTTGATGAAACCACTTCCAGCACTGGTCGACCAACGGGGTCGACGCTAACTGCAATGACCACCCTCACCATGGCAGATATCCCCTGGGTATCCACATCACCAAATAATTCTATCTGGCCATCCCGCAAATGAACCTGCAAGTTCGAGAGCTGATCGCCAACGCGTTCAGCCAGTTCAAATGTGAGTAGGGAGGTCAATTGGGCTTCTGTAATCGCGATTTCGATATCGCCGCTCTGGATGGCACCCTCTACCGCCTGCTCGGCTGATTGCTGCAGACTTTCCACTGCTTCTGTGGTGACCGGAACCACCTCTTCAGGCGTCTCCTGCCTGCCAAAACCGAAATTGCAGGCTAGCGAACTTAGCGCAATTACGAATATAATAAGGGGAATTACCTTTAATCTCTTCATAATGATTGTATTTTTAGTTTACCCATTTCACAGAAATTTTACCAAGGACAGATTATAGCATGTCCAATATTGAACCCTTAGAAAAGATTAATGAATTGAAATCCGGTCTGGAGGCTGTCTTGTTCGTCGCCCCAGTATCAGTCAACCTGTCCCAGCTTGCTGCAGCCCTCGAAGTCTCTGAGGCCGAGGTTGAACACGGCTTGAAATTGCTGACCGAAGATTATAAATCACGCGGTTTGCGAATTCAGCGACACGCCGGGCGCTTTCAGCTGACCACTTCTCCAGATGTAGGTGAGGTGGTTGAGCGGTTCCTGGGTCTTGAGATCACCAGTCATCTCAGCCAGGCCGCCCTGGAGGCTCTCTCGATCATCGCTTACCAACAGCCGGTCACCCGGCCCCAGGTGGACTCCATCCGTGGCGTGAACAGCGATGGGGTGATGAAGAGCCTGCTGCATAAAGGTTTGATCCAGGACGTAGGCCGCGCGCCAGGACCTGGAAGGCCGATCCTGTACGCCTCTACTCCTGAATTTTTGCAACATTTTGGATTATCCTCTTTGGAGGAACTGCCCCCTTTGGAGGAAGAACAGGTTCCAGAAGTTGAGATTGAACAAAGCAATAATGCTCCTTAGCAATCCTGTGATCAAAGCAAAATTCTTAAGCTAATAATTATTTAACCCAGTTCCTTCATGACATCCAAGAGGTGCACACTTTCCAGGTGTACCTCTCTTTATTTGTCTGCAAGTTTTTTTTGAGAACACTTGATGGTGCACTGGAGATAATAGAATTCGCCTTTGAAATAACATATGACCATTCACCAGTCATATTATTCCTACTAGGAAATCCTAGACTAAGATCCCTTTGGAGTTAAACCAGATTTCCAATTATTTGAAGGCGCCCGAACCTAATTCCCATCAGTTCAAAGGATTTTTTCAACGAACCAGTATGTCCAGGAATTAATCTTGATGTAAAATTAACCTTAGGGTCGGTATTCGAATTCGAGGGTGGAATTATCGGTGTAAATCCACATATTATTCAATTTAATATACGCGGTAAATCACGATTCAAATCGCTAATGATCCATAATGGATTGTCGGAAGTGCGGAGCGCGCAATTCTATCGTTATAGAAAAACAGTCAATATCAGTTATCGTTGAAATTAGCTAATCTGAAACACTATGCGAATCTGCATGCTCACTTCCGCCCTTCTCCCGCCTCGCGAAGGTATGGGATTCTACATATGGAACCTCTCCAGGCAGCTTGACAAGTTTGGTCATTCCGTGCAGATCATTACTCGCGGGAGTGCGAGAAGCTTGTACCAGGAAATTCATCAAGGGATTACTATTTGGAAAGTTCCATTCCTACCTATTTATCCTCTCCATGTACATATCCACAGCCTTTTTGTAAATCGCCAGCTGAGAGATTTAGAGCAGGACCTGGATTTACTTCATTTACACACACCATTGATCAAGCACCCAGTTAGCGAATTGCCTACACTCGTAACGGTCCACACGCCGATGAAGGTAGATTCCCAATCCTTTCCCATTGAATCGCCTTACGCCGCAACGGTAAAACTTCAGATCCCTTTTAGTATTCGCCTGGAGCAGGAGATTTTTTCCAAAGCGGAGCAAATCACAGCTGTATCTAAAAGCGTCGCCCAAGAACTCACCTCTTACGGTATCAATGGGACTTCAGTAGACGTAGTTGGAAATGGTGTTGACCCACAAACATTTACCATTGGGGACAATTCTCCGGGTGCACGCCCACCGAACGTCCTTACCGTCTGTCGCTTGGGTCCGCGCAAGGGATTGGAGGACTTAATCGCCTGTGCTCGCCAGGTTGTCGAACGCTGCCCCCATTTCCAGTTCTACATTGCTGGGGATGGACCGTACAAAGATAAGATCAGGCGTGAAATCCAATCATCGAACCTCTCTGAAAATGTGATTTTGCTGGGTCATATATCCGACAGGAAGAAGTTGGTGGAATTTTATCAAGGTGCAACTGCGTTTGTACACCCAGCTCATTACGAGGGTTTACCAACAGTGCTCCTTGAAGCCATGTCTTGTGGTTGCCCGGTTGTTGCCACTGCGGTAAGCGGTGCCCTGGATGTAGTCGAGGATGGTAAAAATGGTCTCCTGGTGCCGCCCCATAATCCCCGGCAAATGGCCGAAGCTATATTTCGCATTCTGAATGAACCTTCTTTAGGTGAAAAGCTGGGAAAAGCTGCTCGAAATACTGTCGAAGAGCGATATTCCTGGCAAGTTGTCAGCAAGAAGTATCTAGCTCACTACGAGCGACTCATCGGTACGCCAGGTCATCGAAATTGAGCTATAAATCCGTTTGCCTGATAGCCCAGGGGATGGTCAAAGACAATCTCCGTCTTCAGCCGTGGCGCTACCTGTCCGAGGTCGCCCAAGGCCTGGCACAGCTGGGTCACGAAGTCACGATCATTACCGACGAAAACGATGACGAGAATACAAAAGAACTCTTCGAACCTGTCTCACTCCTATATATAAATTCGGTGCGCAATCCATTCTGGCGTGGCAACACAGAACTCCAAGCTGTATTAACTCATCTTGCGCCAGATATCGTTCTCTGGCATGTAGGGTTGTTCAGTTTCCTTTACCAGCATTTTACAGGACCACCCAACACGCATGTAATCGGAATCTTCACCAGCCCGATTTATCGCCTGGAACAATTTATCAAATTGGGATTTGCAAACTTGGTTGAAAATTTTCGGCAGGCTGGGCTCCATCTTATCTGCTGCCTTGTTCCCAATGGATTTCTCCGCTATGGCATGGAAAAAAGTGGGCTTCACAGCTTGGTCGTTCAGACCGACACTACCTTCCGACAGCTGATCGACCTCAACCTCTGGTCCAGGGATACCCAGGTTATCACACCAGGTGTCGATCCGGCCTGGTTCAGATCAGCTATGCAAAAGAATGGAGATCTCAGGCATGAATTGGGATATAGATCGGGGGACACCCTTGTCATCTATTATGGTTCACCTGCCCCTATTCGCGGCTTGCCTGACCTTGTCAAGGCCTTTTACCTCGCACGCGAGCATGATCCTTCCCTCAGACTCCTGGTTCTCAGCCGGCGGCGAAATAGTGAATTAATTAGGGAAAACGCAGCCCTGGATGGCCTGGTTTCCTCGAATCAGTATCATCAAGATATCCAAATCATCGATGGCTATCTGGACACTGAGAGCTTGATAGATCATGTAGCATCTGCCGACATCGTAGCTTTACCATTCAAACTGGTCCCCTCGGATGCACCCCTCGCCCCGCTCGAGGCGCTGGCGCTCGGAAAACCGGTGGTAGTAACCCGGGTCGCCAGCCTGCCTGAATTGGTCTCGAGAGGGAAGAACTATCTTGTTGAGCCAGCTGATCCGGTTTCTTTGTCTCAAGCTCTACTCAAAGCCGCGCAAGATAATCGCATGCGGGGGACTACCAATTTGCGAACAACTATGCGCACCTGGAAAGAGATGGCTGTTGAATGGTCACAACTCATTCAAGCAACCTAATTATGCCGCCCCGATTTATTTACATTACTGGATGCGACGGCACTGGCAAGACCACCCAGACCAATCTACTTATCGATGATTTGGCAGCTAAGGGTATCGAAACTCACCACGTCTGGCTTCGTTTCCCATTTCTTTTCAGCCTCCCACTGTTGGTTTATGCCCGTTTGCGTGGCTTCAGCTGGTCTGAAACGAATAATGGATTCCGGCATGGCTATTGGGATTTTCGATCTTCCTGGCTGCTGCGCAAATGGCTCCCCTGGCTATTGCTGGTCGATGCTTCCCTGGCTGCTTTAACTAATATCTATATTCCTCTGTGGAGGGGTAAAACGATTGTCTGTGAACGCTTTGTTTTGGACATGATCGTCGATCTTTCCGTTGCAATATTGGATTGCAACTTTCATCAAAGATATCCTGGAAGATTATTTCTTGGTTTATTGCCCCACCAATCCAGAATATTCATGCTTGATTTGGATGCTCAAACCATTAGAAAACGACGTCCTGATCTGGAGGAGGATCGCAATCTGGATAACCGCTTAACGTTATACCGGAATCTGGTGAACGATCTTTCATTACAGACATTCTCGAGCCGAATACCCGCAAAGCAAATCAGCGGCTTAATAACCGAAACCATTAAAGGCTAAATCAAAGGGAGGGCTTGTGAAATATCGACCCATCTTTATTTCTGGTTTCTCGCAAATTGCTGCGAATATCTATGTCACAGTTGTTTTTGCGGCGGTATGAGAAAGCTTCGCAAAACAAGAAATCGAATTAACTGATCTAAAGAGAAATAGGGGGAATTGACTCAACTGAATACACGATCACCAATTTCGATTTATCCTTCGGAATCGAGAGTCGGTGAAGTATACGAATGTAAGCGGCAATCTGAAGAAATCTAGCTTTTTGACCAAGCTGAGTATTAATTTAGAGAATATACCCAACTTGTCTCCGGTTAAGTTGATCAACCAGCCAAATCCCCGTTATTCAGAGCTTTGGATGTGGAGTGGAGGTGCGCCAAAATGCCTATTACCGATCATGACTTAGCCTACCTGCTGAAGGAGCTTGAAATCCAATTTGAAATCGAAAGCAAAGCCAGGGATCGAGCGGAGCAAATGGTGCAATATTTGCTAACCACAATGGCCGCGATAATTGCGGGAACACTCATTCTTGTGCAAGCATACAGCTTGCAAGTTCTGTTTTTTTTCGCTTCACTGTTAATTTTCATATCTAGTGTTACTTCTTTCTATCGTACCTGCCGTTTGAGAAACATCATTACGCAAACCAGGCTGGCACGTCACTTGATTCGCATTAAACTGGAAGCCGGAGATGTGAAATATGCATTCTTGCTGGTGGGAATCGATCAAGAGCAGACTGGCTTCTCAAACAGAATGAGAAATAGTCTACGATTGTTCGCTTTAACTTGCGGTGCATTGGGTGGCCTTGTTTTCTTTCTGGGAGGGATATACCTGATTGAAGAGTGTAATCTCTTCCCTTATATATATGAAGTGAGATTGTTTACTTTAGTACCGCTATCTTTGGTAATAGCTATTGGAATTGGTTATGTTCTGATCCGGGTAATCAAGAATTTTCAACAGATATCAGAGAAATTGATCCAAGATCACGATATTCCTCGGGAGTAAAGAATTTAGTAGAAGAAATTCCCCTATGACTAATTTGATCTAAGAACAACAATAGGAGATATTGCCCTGTATGTAGCAGTACCAAATTTTTATCAAGGGTGGTTAATTCTTGATGTTTCAAATTTCGGAGGCTTACCGTTCCAAATACTCAGTGAAATCTTCACTATCAGGCACATAATATAAAATTGCTTGTTAGTTTTTAGCACCGGGTGCGCTTGATTTGGGGGTTGATTAATGCCATAATCGATTCAACCCTATCACTTGATCTACTAGGGGCCACCGATTTTTATAGATACTCGCGGCACATCCCAAATGAAACCTTTTAGCAAAATGAATCTACTCAGCTTGAAATTCTTACCTTAGGAGAGTGAGCATGACGGATATCGAGATCTTCATCCAAAATTTGAACAGTCCAGATCTTGAGCAGAGGTATTTTGCCTGTAAAAACCTTCGGAAGCAAGATCAACTTCCACCGGAGGCGGTAAATGCTCTTCACAAAGCTGCCGCTGATTCGGATCCACTAGTCTCGACCACCGCTGAGATGGCTTTGCTGCAATATGAACCTCGCCAAATAGATCCAATCTTGACAGACGATTCCTATATCGAGTTCCAAGCCCCATACACCTCCCGGGAAATTATTACTTGCCTGGTTTTATCGGTGGTAATAGCATTACTTACTATTCCCCTCATATCCATCATCACTGAGGACCGTCTAAACGACCTATGGTTTATTTCCGTTCCTACTCTCCTGATCGCAGGTTATATATCTCATTTAAGTTATGAAGATGGTCGCCAGCGCCCTGTTCTTGCTGTTCTGACTTCATTGGCCGTTTGCTTATTGAGCGGCATCATCATCTACCTGCTCTTGTCGGGATTGTTCCTCATGGCAGTTTCTGCATACTTCGGAAATATTTAATTCCACATCATCAATATCTAATAGGACAAAAGAGTAACTTGTATCTAGTATCCATTATCTAGTATCCAATATCCCAAGAACTCTCTCCCGCCATGTCTCACCATAATGTCATCAAAGGCGATTATTCCATCCAAAGTATCCGCGCGCGACTACTCGCCAGGCCCAAATTGTTCGCCTTCGCTTACCTGATCGCGTTGGCCGTCGCTGAAGCGCTCACAGTCCTGGTCGATCCCCGCGCCGGGATGCTCCTCCACGGGGTGATCCTGCTCGTCGTGATGCTCTTAGCTGCCTTGAGCCCCGATCGAAAAGGAGTCCGCTTCCTGCTTCCCCTGGCTTTCCCTCCTTTAATTCGCCTGCTCAGCCTCTCTCTTCCGCTGACCAATTTCAATTTTATCTATTGGTATGCGGTCATAGGTGTACCCCTCTTCATCGCCAATTTTCTGACCATCCGCGCGACAGGTCTAAAGGCTGAAGAGATCGGCTTGCGTGTATCCTGGCGCGAGCTCCCTCTTCAGATTCTGATCGGCCTCTCCGGGTTAATGCTTGGACTTGTTGAATATTTAATTTTACGTCCCGAATCGCTTGTTTCCGAGCCAAGCTGGGAGCAGATCCTGATTACCGTGCTGATCCTGATGGTTTTCACCGGTTTCCTGGAGGAACTCATTTTTCGCGGTTTGATGCAGACCTCCGCCATCCAGGCGTTGGGTCAGATTGGGCTCATGTTCGTTGCCCTGGTTTTCTCCGTGCTGCACATCGGTTACCGTTCTATTCTGGATGTGATCTTTGTCTTTACCGTGGCGATAGCCTTCGGAGTTCTCGTCCAGCGCTATAAATCCCTGCTCGGGGTGTCGATCGCGCATGGATTGATCAATGTCTCACTTTACCTGATTTTCCCATTCCTATTCAAGTAAATATGAGCCGTATAATCACCTGAAAATTTGGTATTCCAATAAAAACAAAAGGGCTGTGCCTCGGCGGAGGTCACAGCCCTTATTGCTTCTAAGTATCCATCAATTGAGATGCTTGGTGATATTGAAAAATACGATCAACAAGAAAGCGATCAGCAATGGAACAACACTGATGTTGAATACCTGATTGAATTGCGTTATCAGGCCTTTGGCTGAATCTTTGGCGATTTCTTTTTGCACCAGCAGAGCCAGAAGAACCACAATGGCGATAACTGCCAATGTTCCCGAAAATTGGGCTATTATTACCACCGACACGGTGGAAGTCGTCACTGTTGAAACCATCATCTCACTCCTGCAAGAGGATCTACTACCATTATATTTGAGATTGTTGGCAAGTCAATAATAAGCACCACTGAACATGGTTAAACAGACATGTGCGTTATAATTGCGCCCGGAGAAGGTTCATTTTATGGAAGAACGAGTGCAGAAAATTCTCGCAAAAGCTGGATATGGTTCCCGGCGCGCCTGTGAAGAATTCATAATAAAAGGCCGGGTCACAGTCAATGGGCAGGTTGCTACCTTGGGGATGAAAGCTGACCCGCAGGTGGACCGCATAGAACTGGACGGCAAGACGGTCAACAAGCCCGAACCACTCAAGTATATCGCCATTTATAAACCCCGAGGGGTGATCTCGGCCGCCAAATCCCCTGAAGGTAGACGCACAGTGGTCGATTTGGTCAAGGAACCTGGACGTCTTTACCCGGTTGGACGGTTGGATGCAGATAGTGAAGGCTTGATCTTATTGACCAATGATGGCGAGTTGACCAACAAACTAACCCATCCACGTTATGGACACGAAAAAGAGTACCGGGTCTTGGTTGCGGTGCACCCGGAGGAAGAGCAAATGGCTACCTGGCGGCGGGGCGTCGTCCTCGAGGAAGGCTATCGCACTGCTCCAACGAAAGTGCGCCTGGAAGGTTTTAAAGGCAAAGGCGCTTGGTTGCGGGTTGTGATGGGCGAAGGGCGTAAGCGCCAGATCAGGGAGATCGGCTCTCGCATCGGGCTGCCAGTGGTAAAGATCATTCGAGTGCGGATTCACACCCTGCACCTTGGATCTCTCAAACCAGGCCAATCACGCCGTCTGACCCAGAAAGAGATCGACAGCTTAAAACAGGTCAATTGAAACGTGCCCTTAATAGCAAATAAAAATATTACCTGAAGCCTAAAGTTCGGGGTATCATAATGGCTGAACCCTACAACGAGTGAATTCACAGAAAACTATATGGATATCACTGAACAAACCCATCGAGATGAAGAAGCTGCCTGGTTAGATCGTCCCTTACTAGGAACCTTGACTGTAAAGTGGGCAGTCGTGATCTTTATCGGACTCGTATTGGTAGCCACACTGAGCCGGTCATACATGCTTGGAACCCGGGTCATGAGTCACGATGAGACCTCCCATGTTTACTTCTCCTGGCTGCTCGATCAGGGCCGCGGCTACAAACACGATCCGGTAACCCACGGCCCGCTGCAGTTCCACCTGATCGCCCTCTCATATTTCTTGTTTGGGGATAACGATTTCAGCGCCAGGCTCCCACATGCCATCGCCAGCATCCTCACCGTGCTCTTCATGTGGAATTATCGCCGCTACCTGGGACGGGTCGGCTGGCTGGTAGCCACCGCCCTGATGGTGATCTCTCCCTATATGCTCTATTATGGGCGCTACGCGCGCAACGAATCCTTGGTGGTTTTGTTTGGCCTAGTCTCGATTTGGGCGGTGCTGCGGTACCTCGAGACCGGTACCTCCCGTTATCTATTTTGGCTGACGGCAGCTACTGCGCTTCATTTCGCCAGTAAAGAAACCGCATATATATATACTGCCCAAATGATGATCTTCCTGGCGATATACTTCCTGGCCAGGATTTACCAGGCGACCTGGACTCGACCGGAAATGCGTAATCGGTTCCTGGCGGTGATCCTGATTTCAGCCCTCATGTTTGCCTTTGCTGGCGGCTTCCTGATTTTCGGTGGAGAAGCAGCACCAGCTACACCGGTGGAAACCGCTGAGCCGGCAGTACCGGGCGAAACGCCTCCTACTTCAGGACTCTCCATCCCTTGGCCTGTGCTGTTAATTGTCGGTGTGGGAGTCGTATTCCTCCTGGTTGCGATGTATTACCTCATTCGCGGCTATGGACTTTCACGCTTACGGACTGATAACACCTTCGGACTGCTGATCCTGCTCACCACCCTAATCCTGCCGATGCTGGCCCCATTCCCAGTCAAGCTGCTGGGTTGGGATCCATTGGATTACACCACCATCGGCATGTGGCGTACAGCCGCCTTCATGATACCCCTGGGAATACTGGCGATCCTGATCGGCCTCTGGTGGAACGCACGGACTTGGCTGCTGAATGCGGCACTTTTCTATGCCATCTACGTCGTCTTCTACACCACTCTTTTCACCAACGGCACCGGTTTCTTCACCGGCATGGTCGGATCACTGGGCTACTGGATGGCACAGCAAGCCGTTGAGCGCGGTAACCAGCCCTGGTATTACTATGCTGCCCTGCAAATCCCAATTTATGAATATCTGACTGCACTTGGGAGTTTACTCGCCCTTGTATTGGCTATCTTCGGCAAAGATCAATTTACTGAAGAGGAAAATGGATCCGAACCTCGTGACGAAGAACAACCCTCGAAACCTAATCCACAGCGCCTAACAATCACTTTATTGGGTTTTTGGGCGATAACCAGTCTGCTTGCTTACACCTATGCCGGTGAGAAGATGCCCTGGTTGACGGTTCACATCGCCCTGCCGATGATCCTGCTATCGGGCTGGTCGATCGGTTACCTGATCGAAACCACAGATTGGGCCGCGCTGCGCGCCAGACGAGGTGTGATGGTCGTCATCCTGATGATCGTCTTCCTTGCCAGTTTGGCAGGATTGTTGGGTTCAGTATTCGGTCCAAATCCGCCTTTCCAGGGCAAGGAATTAGAACAGCTGCAAGCCACCAGTACCTTTTTGCTCTCCATTTTGACCGTTATCGCCAGTGGAGTTGGGCTGGGTTATTTGATGAAATCCTGGACCCTGGGTCAGATCATCCGCCTCGGCAGCCTGACTTTCTTTGCACTGCTGGCTCTCCTTACTGCCCGCACCGCCTATACAGCCTCCTTTCTCAATTTCGATTTTGCTAACGAATATCTGGTTTATGCACACGCGGGTCAAGGTCCCAAGCAAATCATGGCCCAGGTGGACGAGATATCTCGTCGCACAACCAATGGCCGAGCGATGGTGGTCGCCTATGACAATAAGTCCACCTACCCATTCTGGTGGTACTTAAGAAACTATCCCAACTCCAAGTACTTCGCGGCCAACCCAACTCGGGATCTCAGAGATTCGCCCGTAATAATTGTGGGCAGTGAGAATTACGGCAAGATAGAACCGATCGTCGGTCAGGCCTTCGATAGTTTCGAATACACTCGCATGTGGTGGCCCAATCAAGACTATTACAACCTGACTTGGGACCGGATTCGAGAAGCTGTAACCAATCCAGCCATGCGATCCGCGCTGTTCCAGATCTGGTTAAACCGAGACTTCACCGAATATGGGCAGGTTGTGGGACGAGATATGAGCCTGCCCAGCTGGCAGCCTGCGGAAATGATGCGCATGTACATCCGCAAGGACATCACCTCCCAGATCTGGAATTACGGTGTTGGTCCCTCCACCGAGGAAGTAGTGGCCGATCCCTACGAAGGCAAAGAACTGGTGATTAATGCAGACCGGGTCTTCGGAAGCGCAGGAGCGGAACCAGGCCAATTTCAGCGCCCACGCGGCATCGCCATTGCCCCTGACGGTACACTGTATGTAGCCGATACAGACAACCACCGCATCCAGCATCTCGACCAGGATGGAAATCAGCTCCATGTTTGGGGCAGCTTCGCCGATCTAGCACAAGGGGCTGCGCCGGGAGGTACCTTCTACGAACCCTGGGGGATCGCAGTCGCTCCGGACGGTTCTGTATATGTGACCGATACCTGGAACCATCGTATTCAGAAATTCTCACCAGAAGGTGAATTTCTCACCATGTGGGGCTATTTCGGGCAGGCAGAGAGACCTGAGGCATTCTGGGGGCCGCGTGATGTTGTCGTTGATCCAGAAGGTCAAGTGTATGTTACTGATACAGGTAATAAACGCGTGGTCGTATTTGGACCGGATGGTGAGTTCATTACCGAATTTGGCGAAGAAGGATTTGCTCCCGGTCAATTCAACGAGCCGGTTGGACTTGCTTTGGATGTAGATGGCAACCTTTACGTGGCTGATACCTGGAACCAGCGCATCCAATCATTCGGTCCTGATGGACTCGGAGGGTTCCAACCCCTGAATTCTTGGGACGTATTTGGTTGGTACGGGCAATCACTGGACAACAAGCCATTTCTGGCGGCAGATGATCAGATCCATATTTTTGCCACCGATCCTGAAGGTGTTCGAGTGCTCGAATTCTCCGACCAGGGAGACCTCGTCCGCTATTGGGGAGATTTCAGCCTGGGGGATGATGGATTCAGCCTGGTGGGAGCAATTGCTGTTGAGGAGCCAGGAAGCGTTTGGGTTACTGATGCTGGCAACAGCAGGGTCATGCACTTCAGCCTCCCTTAATTTACCAATGGTATAATCCCGGAGCATTTCTACCCGGCTATTCAGCCAAAATCTTATATGGGGAGACTTTCAGAATGAAATTACACGAATACCAATCGAAGCAGATATTCTCAAATTACGGCATCCCCATCCCCTCTGGACGCGTAGCCACGAACGCCGCGGATGTAAAGCGCATCGCCGAAGAATTGGGTCGGCCAGTGGTAATTAAATCGCAGGTTTTAGTTGGTGGCAGGGGAAAAGCTGGCGGTATCCGGCTGGCGAAAAGTCCCCAGGAAGCCGAGGACCTGGCTACCCAAATATTGGGCATGGAAATTAAAGGCTTACCAGTTCACAAGATCCTGGTTGACGAAGCAGCCAAAATTGAAACGGAAATTTATTTGGGTATTACGAATGACCGTTCAGCTCGTAAACCTGTCATGATGGCTTCCTCGGCTGGTGGAGTAGAAATTGAACAGGTTGCAGTGGATACCCCCGAAAAAATCGTCAAGGTCCACATTGATCCCTTACTCGGCCTGCGCGATTATCAATCCCGCGATATAGCGGCTGGAATCGACCTGCCCCGCGAACATTGGCGCTTGTTTGGCCAGATCGGGCGCGGTCTCTGGAAAGCTTATTTGAGCAGTGATGCCTCCTTGGCGGAGATCAATCCCTTGGTAATCACCTCCCAAAACCAGTTGCTAGCTGTGGATGGCAAGATGGTTTTGGACGACAATGCCATTTTCAGGCATCCGGATTTAGCCGAGATGCGGGATGTGGATGTCGAGCCCGAATCCGAAACAGAAGCTCGTAAATACAGCCTTTCATTTATAAAGCTCGATGGTTACATCGGCTGTATGGTGAACGGTGCTGGGTTGGCCATGGCAACTATGGACATCATAAAACTTAATGGCGGCGAACCAGCCAACTTTCTTGACATCGGCGGTGGAGCAAGTTCGGAAAAGGTAGCTGCCGCCCTGCGTATCATCCTTTCAGATTCAAATGTCAAAGCAGTATTATTCAACATTTTTGGTGGGATTACTCGTGGTGATGAAGTTGCTCGGGGCATTTTGGCTGCACTGAACGAAGTCAAAACTGAAGTCCCCATGGTAATTCGACTTGTAGGAACGAATGCAGAGGAAGGGCGCCAGATCCTTTCAGAGGCGAACATGATCACAGCAGAGACACTGGTTGACGCCGCGAAAAAAGCGATCAAAGCTGCACAGGGAGAGAATTCAGCATGAGCATACTCGTAGACAAGAATACTCGCCTGCTCGTTCAAGGAATTACCGGTAATGAAGGAATATTCCACACAGAGCATATGCTCGCCTATGGCACCAACGTCGTCGCTGGTGTTACACCTGGGAAAGGTGGTGAATGGGTGCTGGATGGAAAGGTGCCCGTTTTTGATTCGGTGCGCATCGCCCATGATGCAACCGGTGTAAATACAAGCGTGATCTTCGTACCCGCCCGGTTTGCTGCGGATGCGATTTATGAGTCGGCCGATGCAGGCATCCCGCTAATCATTTGTATCACTGAGGGCATTCCTGTCCAGGATATGATGCGGGTTCGCAATTATCTCGATCAGCGGGATATTCGCCTGGTTGGTCCTAACTGCCCTGGGCTGTTAACCCCTGGAGAAGCCAAGGTCGGCATAATTCCCGGTGATATTTCTATGCCCGGCAACATTGGTGTAGTATCTCGCTCGGGGACACTTACTTATGAAGTCCTATATGCCTTGAAATTGGTCGGACTCGGGGCGTCGACTTGCGTTGGGATTGGTGGTGATCCAGTAAACGGCACCAGCTTTATCGATACCTTGGGGATGTTTGAAGCCGACCCGCATACGGATAAAATCGTCCTGATAGGCGAAATTGGGGGTACTGATGAAGAGAAGGCCGCTGAATATATAGCTGATCATCTCACGAAACCCGTTGTAGCTTTTATCGCCGGGCGCTCAGCTCCACCAGGAAAAAGGATGGGGCATGCCGGTGCGATCGTCGAGAGTGGTTCAGGAACTGCAGAAGACAAGATTAAAGCTCTGAAGTCCGTTGGGGTTCAAGTTGCTGCCCATCCAGAGGAAATTCCCAGTTTACTAGCTTAGATCTGCATAACTCCCCAATATCTACAATAAAAAAACTGGGTCTGCGAGTTTAGCTTTCGCAGACCCAGAACTAATTAACTTTGAAGCTAAGGTGGGATAATTAATCCGCCCGAGAGATTGTTACTGTTACCCGCACGAATCCACCCAACTCATTTCGCTGCATGTTGATCGCTAAACGATCACCAGCCGCGTTCTCGCGAAGCATGGTGGCGATTGTTGCAACTTGATTATCTGGC
>CALBUI010000159.1 GCA_937968125.1 uncultured Anaerolineales bacterium
CAAGCAATAGGATGATGAGAATCAAGGTAGCATGAGAACGTAAACTTGTTTTGGAAACTTCTAATTTATCAGAGGCTAGCAAGCGATCAAAGCGCAGGGAAAGGATCAATATTTGCAGGCAAATTACTACGAACCATAATACAAGTGGGGATATCCGGATCAGGTAAGGGGAGTTTATGTTAAAGGCCGCAATAAAAAAGGCGATGCTGCTGACCAGGCCGATGCCAGCTCCCCACAGGACTGCGTCTGTTTGTTCATCCTTCGCAGAAAATTGGATCAGGCGTCGTGAAAATAAATCTAACCAATTTGAATCCCGGATCGATCGAAAAGCCACTACAGAGGCTGCCAGAACTCCCAATGCGAGTAAACCGATTAATCCAAGTCTCGACCAGGAGTAATCAAAAAGCCCAACATTGTTCGCATCTCTTGGGATGCTCAAAAGCAATATCAGGCTGAGCACACCAGCAGCCCAGCCAAAAATGAAATTCAATCGCAAATTGGCAGATAATGTTGATGATCTCCCTGGGAACCTTCGCGAGCTCATTCTTCAATACTCAGGTGTTAAAGTGGAAATCTCAGGAACCATTACCAGGATAACCTGACTTACGAATGTGGTTTTACCTTATTCTTGACAATACAAAGGGTTGTGTACAATATAATTACACATCAACCAAGATTTTCGTTCAATCAATCATTCAGGGGATAAGTTTCGACCACGTCAAGAGCGTGTGAATTACAGCAGTGCAAGTAAATTCACATTACCACGACTTCCGGGAAAATTCAACCCGGAAGCTTTCAGCTTAACGAATAACAGACCAGGTACACCCCTGCACACCAAGTCGACTAGAGTTAAAAACCAGCCATCTTAATTGTACAACAATCCGGAATCTTATTTCTCTTTGAGCAGATCGCGGATATCGGTCAGCAACCGTTCCTCACGGGACAGTTCCGCTGGTTCGGGGGGTGCCTCTTCTTCCTCTTCTGCCAGCCTGTCTTGAAGCCGGTTTATGCTGCGCACGATCAGAAACAGCACAAAAGCGATAATCAAGAAATTTATGATCGCCTGGATAAAATTGCCGTAAGTGATGCTGGCATCTCCAAGCGTGATTGCCAGGCTGGAGAAATCCACTCCCCCGAGCAGCACACCCACCAGGGGCATAATAAGATCGTCCACAAGCGAATTCACGATGGCGGTGAACGCAGCTCCGATCACTACTGCCACAGCCAGGTCTATCACATTGCCCCGCATGGCAAACTCGCGGAATTCTTTAAGCATGGGAAGGCCTCCTCCTTCGATCTTAGATCACAGGTAGATTGAATTTTGGATCTGTGATTTATTATCGCATATGTTACTGGTTTTTTATTTAGGATTGATAGAAAAAAGTTATCGATTCCATTTCTGCAAAAACAGTCCTGAAAGCAGGGGCAGAACAGAGTTAACTACTCAAAATAGGAACAAAGAATGGACCCTCTCGCGAGTCTTTCAGCAGAAAGAAGAAAAGCACTGAACACATAGATCACCTTCGGGCCAGGGGAAGCAAATCTGAGTTTTTTGTCAGGATTATTTGTGGGCAAGATTGGAAAGTTTTGCCGCTTTTTTTTAATTTTTTGACCAAAATTATCCTTGACTCAAATATCAGGCCACAAATTTAGATCCTACCTCGAACGCGTATATTTAACTACTAATATGAGCATGTTCAACCTTCTGGTAAATTTGTCCACAAGGTTTTTATTTTAAATCGGGATCTAAATTTGAATGTATAATGTTTCATTCAGAGTATTAAATTAGCCGACAAATGAACGAAACAGATTTCTCCAGCCTGTCCCGTCCCATTCACCCGATGCCGGATTTTGTCAAGGACGCTTTGATTGAACGCGATCTCATGGATGCCTACCACAGCCGACCACCGTACCAGCAAAACGACTACATTGGTTGGATCAACCGCGCCAAGCGTCCGGAAACCAAGCAGAAGCGCCTCGATCAAATGCTGTATGAACTTGAGCGGGGCGATCTTTACATGAAGATGGATTTCACCCCCAAAAAGAATAGAGATGGCTGATGCCGAAAAAACTATCGGGTATGGCACCTAAGATGAGAAGGATCTCCTGTGATTGAAGAAACCAAAGGCGATTTGCCGGTCATCCCCTTTGAAACCCAAGAGGAGTGGGAAGAATGGCTCGACCAGAACCAGGATACCTCCCCCGGATTATGGCTCAAATTGGCTAAGGTGGATTCTGGTATTCCATCTGTAACCTTCTCCCAAGCGGTAGATAGAGCCCTCTGCTATGGTTGGATCGACGGACAGAAAGGCTCCTACGACTATAAATACTGGCTGCAGCGATTCACCCGTCGCACAAAGCGCAGCAGATGGTCTAAGAAGAATCGTGAACGGGCAACTGCGCTTATTGAAAGGGGAAAAATGAAGCCAGCCGGGCGTAGGGAAATTGAACTGGCCAAAGAGGACGGTAGCTGGGATGCCGCCTATGACTCTCCCTCAAATGCAACCGTTCCGGATGATCTACAGAAGCGCCTCGACGAAAATCCCGATGCAAAAGAGTTTTTCGCCCAATTAGACAGCCGCAACCGCTACGCCATCCTGTACCAGATCCAAGACGCCAAGAAGCCCGAAACCCGCGCCCGCCGTATCGAAAAATACATCAAGATGCTCAATGAGCAGAAGAAACTCTACTAAATAGGTCTTTGACTTGCTTCCCCTTTAGCATATTCCTCCATTAAACTAAAAAAATGCCTCCCGGATTTCAACAATTCGGAAAGCATTATTATCGTCCGCATCCACAACCCTGCCTCACTCTACCAACATCTAATATTTTTTATAAACCTATTTCAGGACTTGACAATAACATCTAATATCCAATATCAAATATCTAATCCTTTCCCCAATTCCCCCTTCCAACTCGGATAGTTACTGCCTGTTAGATTTCTCTAAATACGTTATCCCCTTCTCGGCAGCATAATATCCGCTTGCCGTGCAAAATAGCAAACCCGCACCAAAAGTACCCGCCCCTGCCAGGAACAATCCTTCTACGCCGCACTCCAGGGACTGGAACCGCCCCGGACCCATTTGTGATGGAATGTGAGCTGGACCATATATACCTCCTCGCACTGTCCGGACACGCTTTTCACAATCCAGCGGTGTGATGCATTCGAGCATTGAAATATGATCGGCTAAACCTTTGACATGTCGCCCAGCCAGTCTGACCGCCTGATCAGAGATTTCTTTTTTGTACCGATCATATTCCTCTCTCCGGGCATCGCTACCGGTGCCAGCCCATTTTTCAACTGACTCGTAGCTCCAGCCGGCAAGGATTTGCAGGCCATGGTGGTCCTTTGGTGCTAATCCACCTGTTGGATCTCTCACAGAGGGGCTGTTGATAAAATAAGCCCTCCCCATTTTGGGATCAGAATTTCCAGCCCAGGCATCGTATACAGGTGTTAGGTCCCAATCTGAATATTCTGCGATATTCCCCGTTGTAAACCCCATCCCCACCAGATCTAAGTCAGTTCCAATAAAAATTGACATAATAGATCCCGATGGCTGAAGATTATTTGCCTTCTTAAATTCGTTGGGAGATGCAAGGCTCCGATCGAGCAGCGTGCAGATAGTAATTTTCGGGTCAACGTTGCTGATCACAATTTTGCTGGTGAACTCTTCTCCCTGTTCAGTGCCTACCTTCCAACTACCGTTGCTCTTCGTCATAGAGATCACTGGAGCTGAATGGACCAGCTCAGCACCATATTCACCCAATTTCCCCACAAAGGCATCCCGTATTCCCCTGCTGCCGCCTTTAGGATAATATGCCCCATTCAAGAAATATGCCCATACCTCCATCGCAGTTGCAGCATCCACTTGCATCGGTCCAAGCGCGATATCAAACAACAACGCCGAAAGGACAGTTTTTAAGCGATGATCACGAATGATACCGTTGAGGAAGGACTGGAAGCTTTGCTGGCTTAATCGGATCATAAATGGATGCCGAACTAGATAAGAAATCCAGCTGCCCAATCCACCTTTCGCCATCTTTTCAGGTGAACTTGCCAGGTCGACTTTTTCAGTTGTATCCAGAAACTTGCGGATGCCCTTCTCTTCGCCAGGAAAATCACCGATCAGGCGTTCAGCAAAGGCCTCTCTACCTTTACAAAACTTGAATTCGTAATCTGGGAATATGTAATGGTCGATTCGGTCAGGATCGAGCTCCACAAATTTAAGATCCTCATGCCCCAAACGGTCCAAAATTTCCCTGAAGGATTCACCTGCGCCTAATTTCCCCAGGTAATGAATACCGAGATCAAATTCATACTCTCCATAACTTACCGGACCAGAGTATCCCCCAAATTCGTTGCTGGCCTCCAGCAGGAGAACGCTGCGATCCTTTTGGGTCAGCCGTGTGGCTGCTGCCATTCCCCCGATCCCAGAACCGATCACAATTGCATCGTAATCTGTAGTTTTTCCGCCCATGTCTCTTGCCTCCTTAAATCATTATCTTATACTTATCCAGGATAGAATTTCATTTCAGAATGTCACTCTCCTATTGTTTCCCGCTCAATGTCAATGCAATCCGGTCGCTTAACAGCACTGATACCGGACACAATTATGCGATCTTTTTGTCCTGGTAGGAGTACCCCATATCTGTCTTTAATTTAATTACTTCAGGAATATGCTGTTGATGAAAGTTTACAAAATTATTATAGCGAACCGCAAGAGGGAATACAATAGGAATTTGGGAACATGGTTACAATAGAAACAACCTGACCTTCGGACAAAAAATCGGACATCAGAACCCAAGTGCCTGTCATTGCGAGCCGCATGCGCTCTCCTTGCGGCGTGGCAATCTCCCAGAAATGAGATTGCTTCGCAAAAAACGCTCGCAATGACATCCAAAATAGGTTTGTCCGAACTCTTGTCCGAACTTGAGAAACAACCCCTTGACTTAGAACATTTGTTCTGTTACAATATCCTTCCTGGTGCATTCCTTCACAAGCCCACCATCCACTAGAAATTTATCAATTATTTTTAATCCAAAAATAGCTTAGGAGCAAAGATCATGGACTACAAATGCGAAATCCTCGAACAGGAACCTCAACCCACCCTATCTATCCGCACGAGAACCTCGGTTAAGGAATTGCCCCAAGAACTGGGCAAGGCCTATGGCGCCATTGGGCAATATTTGGGTCAATTGGGCGAGGGACCGGCTGGGGCAGCGTATGCGGCTTATTTCGATTTCAATATGGATGATTTTGAAGTCGAGATCGGCTTCCCCGTCGCCAAGCCCCTCCCCGAAAAGGACCAGATCAAGAATACGGAGATCCCTGGTGGAAAATTAGCTCAGGCTATCTACACTGGCCCCTATAATAAGATCGAGCCCGCCTACACCGCCCTCACCGAGTATGTCAAAGAGAACGACCATGAAGCGACTGGAGTTGCTTACGAGTTCTACCTCAACGATCCCGGCGAGGTAGCCCCGGAAGAGTTGCTGACCCAGGTCGTCTTCCCACTAAAGGCGACCTAAGAACCATCTGCAAACCCATATACCTTGCGAGAGGAGATGTTTGTTATCACTCGCAAGGCATTCTTATGACGGTGGCCATCCAGATTATCTAATACCATGAGAAGGTATAAGCAGCTGATCCCCGAATAAGATGATCAAAGAGATCACCGCCAAAGTCCTGCTGAGCTCGTTCAAACAGCCCGATGACTGGTTCGGCTTGAAATACAACATGAACCTATACCGGGGCTGTCAGCACCAGTGCATCTATTGTGATTCGCGCAGCGAGTGCTACCAGATCGAAAATTTCAAAGATGTGCTGGTCAAGGCAAATGCCATCGACCTGCTGCGGGACGAGCTCTCCCGCAAGCGGGTGAAGGGCACCATCGGCACCGGTTCGATGAACGACCCCTATATGCCCATCGAAGCGAAACGCCAGCTGACCAGGCGAGCCCTGCAAGCGATCGCAGAGTTTCGCTTCCCGGTGCACATTATCACCAAAAGCGACCTCGTACTTAGGGACCTAGAACTATTACAAACAATCAGCGAGGTATATGCCGCCGTCAGCCTCACTATCACCACTGCTGATGATTGCTTGGGGAAGAAAATTGAACCCGGCGCACCGAGTGTTTCCGAGCGCTTCAATGCCATCCAGGTCCTGGCTGAGAATGGAATCCTGACCGGGGTGACTTTGATGCCCATATTACCTT
This sequence comes from uncultured Anaerolineales bacterium, assembly GCA_937968125.1. Classification (GTDB taxonomy): domain Bacteria; phylum Chloroflexota; class Anaerolineae; order Anaerolineales; family UBA4823; genus PFL25. The sequence continues at coordinate 6,216 of CALBUI010000159.1, forward strand.
TCATCGAGGATAACGTGGAGAACATCCGCCAGATTGTCACCCGGGCTCACCAGGCCGGGGCGTCCTATATCATCCCTGCTTTTGGGATGACATTGCGCGATCGACAGCGGGATTATTTTTACCACAAATTGGACGGATTGTTCCCTGGAATGAGGGCTGAATATGAAAGGCGGTTTGGGTACCAGTATCATGCCGCAGCCAATAATGCCCCTGAATTGGAGCGGGAACTCCGCTCGCTTTGTCAGGAATTAGGCCTCGCCACCCGTATGCCCCAGTATTCCCGCTCGTCTGGGGAGCAAATGCAGTTATTTAAATAGCCTGAATTTCATAAATATCCGCGTTTATCCGCGCTCGTCAGTGTCCCATGCTGAAGAATCGGCTACTCCCGGATAACAATGGAAGAACTTGGCCCACCCGGATTGGCTGAAATTATTTGATCCCCTTTACGCAGTTCTCCCTGGTAGATTCTTTCCCCCGGTCGCACCTCCCACCCACTCAAAACGAAGGGCACCACCTCACCTGCTGGCATCCACTCCCCGTTGTACTTGCGGGCCAAATGCACGTGCGTGCCGGTTGAATTACCCCGCTCACACGACGGATGTCCCAGCCGTTCATCAACTACGACCTGTGATCCAGGCGAGATACCCTCTGGTTCACTGAGATGCAGGTACACCAGCACCCACCCGGAACCCTCATGTCCATCACCATCCAGATCGATTGCCACCACGTTATCGCTGGTCCGGGTTACCACCCCATCCGCAGATGCAGTAACCCATGCTCGAGAAGTCGTACAGGCCGGTTCACCAGTGACCGGTGAAAAGTCCAATGCGCCGCGTGGGCTGCCAGCATTCCATGAACGGTGTGGTCCACCGGTGAAACCCCACCGCTCGCCGGGAGAGAAGGGCAGTTCGAGGTCAGGCTGGACCACGTCCGGACCGATCAGAGGTTCAACCTGCGCAGCCCGCCCCCAGGAGTCACCAAACATCCGCTCATACAAGGTGGGAAAGCCGTCCGGGTTATACAAGGCTTGCTGCCATTCGGCCTGGTTGACCAGCTTGGACATAACTGCCTGCAACGCCACGGTTCCAGGGTTCAGACCCGGATTCAATCGCAGCAGACTGTCGTCTGGAAACGATATAAATGCCCGCTCTCCCGAACGCCAACCATAATACCCAACGCCTAAATGAGTCGCAGTTAACACCAGCTCGTAATACAGCCCCTTATAATCAGGCACCCCAAATCCGAGCGGGAAATCCTGCTCGGAGCCAGGCTCATTTTCCCCGTATACCCAGCCTGAGCGCCACTCCAACAAAGCCAGCAATATGCGCGGGTTGATCGAGTTCTCCTGGGAAACCTTTTTTACGATATCCGCCCCAGAAAGCCAGTTTCCCTTGACCGTCTCGCCATAAGTGCTCAGATATCCGTCTGCGTTGTTGATAAATTCTTCGATCTGGAAGTCTTTTGAGGATGGCGAATAAAGGACTTCGCTGTCAGGCAGCAGAATCTCTCCAAAGCCGAGATCCCCAACCTTGTCCGGGATCCGCAGCTCCTGGCCTGGAGGGAACATCTCGACTTGGGGAATGGATTGGGATGAGTTGATCTGGTCAGCTTCCACCGCAAACCGTTTTGTCAACGCTTGCCGCGTATCACCAGGTTGGGTGTAGTAAATGAAATTCTGGCCGCTGTTATCCAACCTCATGGCTTGTGGTTTATTCGGCAGGATATCTGGTGGAGGCTCAATAAACACGTTTTCTGTTGGCAGTAAATCCTGGGTCGATGATCCAACCGGTTGTGGGGTAGCCTCTCCCGAGGACGGTGGCGCCATCGCAGTCAGCGTCTGGGCAAGTTGGCTGCGCGAATCAACATTAGCAGTTTGGAATGGGAAGTTGCAAGCCAATGTAGGAATTACTATCCCAACGATTATAGTAAATATCAGCTTGCGTTTCAGGCTTACATTTCTCATGTTTGAGATCAGATCTCCCTCTTGCTAATTGAACGAGATTATATCCTCATAATGGACGTCAAAAATGATCTGTCGGTTCCTTTTGATATTTCGAGACGCGTCTGAATTCGGCTGACAGCAAGCCATCCCATATGCAACTGAGCAGCTAACGAATTCTTCTTAACCTCACTTGATATAATATTTTCAAACCACATTAGTCTGCAATTCACCGCAGAAAGCCTGATAAGGAGGATAAATGGCTGGAAAAACCGATTTTGATCATCAAGCCGCACACACATATTTTTCCGCGCACTGCTTTAATCGTGCCTGGGATTTAATCGACAAATCTGAGCGAACTCCAGAAGAGGCTGAGGAAATGATCCGCCTCAGCCTGGCTTCGCAATATCATTGGTCACAACGTGAAGATGCCACCAGCAAAACCGCTTCAATCGGCTTCTGGCAGACATCTCGTATCTATGCCCTCCTGGGCCAGGTGGACAACGCCCGCAGATACGGTCAACTGTGCCTGGAGGTCAGCCAGGATGATGAGGTACCGCCATTCTATCTAGGTTTTGCTTACGAAGCGCTGGCACGCGCCGAGGCGGTCGGGGGTAACGAGCAGGAAATGCAGGCCTTCCTCGAACAGGCGCAAATTACAGCTGAAAAGATCGCTGATGAAGACGAAAAGAAAATGCTGCTGGATGACTTGAATACTATTCAGATCTAGTAAAGGAATCTCCCAAGCGTCAGCATTCAAGCAAATAGAAGGGGGAACCGCAAACCAAAGCCCAATTAAGTTAGGTTTTGGTTTGAAATTCCATGTAACAAGTTGTAAATACCGACGTTATTAATGGCAACAATAACCAATTTATAACCTCTGCAGGTGAATTGTGGAGGACTTTTCGGTCAATTCAACCGAAAAGTGGTTGAAGTTTGGTTCAAAAGGGAATTGCGACGATCTAATGATCTAACTTGGTCGCTTCTCCACTTGACAAGTGGAAAGGTCATTAGGGAGCAAGTAGCGAAACCGGCCCCAAGAGGCCGGTTTTTTATTAACTCTATCTTTACTTGGGTTGGGAAATGAATATGACAATCTTCTTCAGTTTTAACTCCGCAAAATACTCTCATGTATTCCTGGTTCTTTTCGGCGCGTGTTTGTTGGCGAGCCTGTTAATTGCCTTGACATTCTCGCCAGGATTTGCATCACAAGCTGAGACAAACGCGGCTTGTACACAGCCCAACGACTGGGCCCAGACAACCCGCTTGAAAAATCCTGAAAAACCGACCAAACAGTGGTCATTTTCAGTTGATGAATCACAGATGAGGGTCAGCCTGGTGTTCTTCTACTACCAGGATTACAGTAAAGAAGGCTGCCCAAATGATTGCAGCACAGGAGCATGCCAGACGGATGAAACCGGAAATGGCGAATCTCCATTGGGGGGATTCAAAGTTTCTGATGGAAAAGAAGGCGCCAACCGGGGGGTTAAAAAGATGGAAGGCATCCTGACTAAAGGTGATTATAAGGTCTCCTTTACTGCCAATGGGGATCCAGGTTCGCTAAATGTGGGTTTGGTTGTCCGCCAGGAATCGGTCCCGACCGCTACTCCACTACCAACAGATACTCCTACTCCAACTGTAATCGTGCCCACTGCAACCAATACGCCTACAGCAACCTCACCCCCACCGGATGAGACCGCTCCGCCACCCAAAAAGGAACCTACCAAGAAACCGCCAGCCACATTGCCGCCTCCGACGCCTTTCCCTGGTTCTCCGCCGCCACAGGCCTTAATCCCGGAAACTGGAATCATGGACGGCGTTTCACCTCAGGTGCGCATTTGGGTCATCATCCCGATGGGAATTGGCCTGGTGGGTTTAGGGATTGCATTTTACGGGATCGTCACCCGCCTCAAAAAGGATGAATAAGATTCGAGAGCGATTATTATAGTCACAGCAAAACCATAAATCAATTCATGACATCATTTTTTGCAGTAAGTTAATAAAGGAATAATCACACAGAGAAATCCACCATTCCGCTGACCTTATCTCTTAGCGAAACACCCAAGTCATAGAGTCAGCGGATAGTACACAGAAATGAAAAAGCAAGCAAGTAATCTACCAAAATGGGTGCTGGGAAAGGGATTGTATTATGAAACTTCAAAATAAAACTTTATTGACACATGTGGCAAGATTTTGCTATATCTTCGGCGCCTCGTGCCTGATAGTCAGCCTCACTTTATCATTCTTTCAGTCTCCTGGTGCAGCCGCTCCCGTTGCTGGAAAGGGAAACTGCGATACGGGCTGGGTGGAGAAGGATGAGCAGGCACCTTTTGAATACAATGGGGGTGAAATCATCACCTCAGTTTATGTAAAATCTGGTGAAAATTGTTTCTTGTTGACAGTAAACAATCCGAGTGATGGCTGCTACCAGGCCACCGGATTGGGTAGTTCAACCGTTAGTGTGACCAGAATTGGAACACCCGGACCAACATGCCAGGAAATTTCACATGTTGAATACTATGCAGGTCAGGTCGATCCCACACCCACTCCTACTAACACCCCCACTCCGATTCCGCCAACACCAACACCCACTGTCACCCCCACTAACACACCGCTGCCACCGACCCCAACGCCAACTGACACAACCACTCCAATCCCACCAACGCCAACCCCCACGGTCACCCCCACTAACACACTGATACCATCGACCCCAACGCCAACTGACACGACCACTCCGATTCCGCCAACGCCAACACCCACTGTCACTCCTACTACCACACCGCTGCCACCGACCCCAACGCCAACACCCACGGCGACAGATGCCGCCGCAACCATAACTCCAACGGATCCACCACCAACGAACACACCTACTCAACCAGAGTCAATTTCCAGTCCAACACCGGTTCCAACCCTGGCCCAGCCTACTTCGCCAGCCAGTACGCCGGAACTGGTTTTAATTCCTGAAACCGGGGTGGATCTTTCCTTCTCTGACTCGAACTTTGTCAATGATTCATGGATGGTCCTGCTTTTGGGTTTAGGATTTTTTGGCATTGGCCTGATCTTCCATGGAGCGTCAAAAATGCGTACTCCTGATGAACTCCAGAAATAGGTAGTTATTCAAAGATTTATTTATGGGGTCTGTATTGGGGGTTCTCTAATATTGAGTCGTAAATAACTCCCGGATGCTCCAATCCGGGAGTTATTATGATTATCTATGAGGTACTGTATCATATTTCCATATTTGAGTATTTACAAAAAGAGAGAACTCCAATCTA
>CALBUI010000160.1 GCA_937968125.1 uncultured Anaerolineales bacterium
GCATCTCGGAGTGTATTGCTTGGTTGGATTTGTCTCTCCTTGTTCTTCATTGGCTCTTACGGTCATTCTTGGATTGATGAACCTATCCTGGCTACGCGACACCTGTCTCGCTTATTCACTTGACAAAACGCGTCCTTACCGCCCCCTATGAGCAGGCGGTCGATCAGGTAAGTACGGCAGTTCATTTCCTCTCTTGTTTCCAGAAATCACCCCGCTTGACTCTATAAACATCAAAATCTCGAGCTACCTCGATCTGAGGAAAGATCGCTCGTGCCTCGTCTAAGACATCGCGCTCCCGGTAGCGGCGCGAGATATGGGTCAGGATCAGGTTCTTGATTTCCGCATCCTGGGCAAGTTCAGCAGCCTGGCGGGCGGTCAGATGGGCAAAATCGCGCGCCATCTCCCGCTCCGCATGCAGGTAAGTGGCTTCGATCACCAGCAGGTCTGCCTGGTGGCAAACTTCTAGCAGGTTATCCGTGCGACCCGAGTCGCCTACATGGACCATTTTCGTCCCTGGCCGGACAGGACCCAGCACCTGGTCAGGCTCTATCTGCCTGCCATCCGGCAGCTGGATCGATTGGCCCTCAACCAGCTTCCGCCGCCAGGGTCCTGGTGGAATCTCCAACTGCTCCGCCTTATCAGGCAGGAATGGTCGGCGAGATTTCTCTTCAAATAGATAGCCAAAACAATCTGGACCGCGATGGTGGACGGGGAAAGCCGAAACAGAGAAATCATCGTTCTCAAACAATATCCCCGGCTCTATCTCGATCAAGTGAATGCCCATCGGTGGTCGTGCACCCCGCAGTACCACCCCAAAGACCAGATCGCGAATACGCTCCAGCGCCCACCTGCCGGCATATATCTCCAATTCGTCCACTGTCTCCCAACGGGAGAAGGTGGACAGCAATCCCGCTAAACCTAAGATATGGTCCAGGTGACCGTGTGTGATCAGAATCCGGTTCAGGCGTTTAAACCCCAGCCCGGATTTCAGGATCTGGCGTTGAGTGCCCTCACCGCAATCGATGAGAAAACGGAATTCTTCGTGTTTTACGACTTGGGCAGTTAGCCCCCGGTGGATAGATGGCGCTGAAGCTGATGTACCTAGGAAGATGATATCGAACATGGTGGATGCCTTTCGCGCTGTAGAGTGCGTGTTGATCATCCAAAATTCCACGCTGAGTGAATTGTACCTTAACTCCTCCTGCGTTAACTATTCCTCGGTACCGATCAGCACAGTCAGTCATTCGGTCATCAGACCATTTGTGCTATAATCCTCACTAGTTCCACGCATAAAAAACTGCTTTTTCGCCCTAGACAGCATCTCTTCTGCATGTTCCGCTCAAGGCGGCCTCCCCGCCCCCTGAACTAAAGATTCGACCGGGTGTTGCACAAAGGGCTCGCAAACGATCTTCCATAAAACAAAGATATGCCAGCCAAAAAAGGCTCCAAAACCGCAAAAAGAACCCCCAAGAAGCGCTCGACTGCCAAAAAATCAAGCCGCAAGTCGGCGAAAGCGCGCCAGGAACCATCACAATCCTCCCTGGGATTGTTGTGGAGCGGCCTCACCCTGGACCGCAAGCTGGACATCCTGGGCCTCAGCATGGTCCTGCTGGGTTTGCTTACCTTGCTCAGTATATTATCCAGTAACACTGGCTGGCTATCCGGCGGTTGGCTTTCAATAATTGGCATGTCGTTCGGCTGGGGGATGTACCTGCTGCCAGTGGGCTTGATGGCGCTTGGGCTTTGGTTGATCTTACGCCATTTCGAGCAGCTGCCCCAGCTCGAGTTGAGTCGCCTGGTGGGGGTATTCTTTTTTTTCCTGCTCTTCCTCGGTTGGCTGCATTGGTTTTCCTTTCCCACCGGCCAGGCAGCCATTTTTGATATCGCTGCCCAGAGCACCGGCGGGGGCTATCTAGGTGGTGCACTGCTCGCTGTCCTGCAGCCCAACCTGGGCCGGGCTGGCGCAGCCTTGACATTGGCAGCCGGAACCTTGCTCGCCCTTGCCTTTCTCCTGGATTTATCGCTGCCCGAAATGTTCAGCTGGCTCGGGCCGATCTTTGCCCGTCTTCAAACAATCCTGGATAATATTGGCGCTCAAATTTCGACCCAAACCCAAAAACTCGTGCGAGCTGATTCTTCTGTACCAATTGCCGTCAATCATGCGTCCATGCCAACCTCACCAGCTGAGACTACCAGTGCACCCGCAGGCTTTGTCTCCCCGGATGAGGTCGACCAGAGGGTGGAATGGATCCTCCCGGCCATCGACGAGATACTTGAAGCCGGGGGAGAGATGACCTTCGACGACGATTTCGACCTCCAGCGCGCCCACCTGATCGAAGAAACATTGGCCTCATTTGGCGCTCCTGCCAAGGTGGTCGAGATCAACCGCGGTCCGACCATCACCCAGTTTGGGGTTGAGCCGGGTTTCATCGAATCGCGTTCCGGGCAGATGCGAGTCCGGGTGAACAAGATATCCGCCCTGGCGGATGACCTGGCCTTGACCCTCTCTGCCAAGCGCATCCGCATCCAGGCTCCCGTCCCCGGAAAGAGTTTCGTCGGTATTGAAGTGCCCAACGATTCGGTCTCCCTGGTCGCACTGCGCGCTGTGCTGGAGAGTGAAGCCTTCCAGCGTTTGAAATCCCCCCTGCGCTTCGCCCTGGGCCAGGACGTGGCCGGGAACCCCGCCGCAGCTGACCTCTCCGCCATGCCTCATCTTCTTATCGCCGGCGCAACCGGTTCTGGTAAATCCGTCTCGGTGAATGCCATCATCTGTGGTCTGCTGCTTAATAACACCCCTGACGATCTGCGCTTCCTGATGGTCGATCCCAAGCGGGTGGAGCTGACTGGCTACAACGGCATCCCCCACCTCCTGGCGCCGGTGGTGGTTAATTTGGAACGCGTGGTCGGCGCACTGCAGTGGGTCGCTCGCGAGATGGACCAGCGCTACCACAAGCTGGCCCAGGTTGGCGCCCGCAATATCGTCGACTACAACGAGCGCCTGGCCGCCCAGGGTGATAACAAGCTGCCCTACCTGGTTGTGATCATCGACGAATTAGCCGACCTGATGATGCTCGCCCCGGATGAGACCGAACGCACCATCACCCGCCTTGCGCAGCTGGCTCGCGCTACTGGCATCCATTTGGTGATTTCCACCCAACGGCCATCTGTCGATGTGGTCACCGGTTTGATCAAAGCCAACTTCCCAGCCAGAGTTGCTTTTGCTGTCGCCTCGGGCGTCGACAGCCGCGTCATCCTCGACCAACCCGGTGCGGAACGTTTACTGGGTCGCGGCGACATGCTCTTCCAGGCCCCGGACGCGGCTGCCCCCGTCCGCCTGCAGGGCACCTTCGTCTCTGATCCCGAGATCCAGCGCCTGGTTTCCTACTGGCGCATGCAGGCCGGCAACCTGGATGCCGCCCCGATGGCCACCGGGGGCGTGGTGGATGACCTGCCTTCCGGCGTTCCACTGAAGCAGATGCCCATGTGGGATCAGATGGAGCCGGAAGAGGAATTGGACCCGCTCTTCGATGAGGCGGTCGACCTGGTGCGCCGCCAGGGACGCGCCTCGATCTCCATGCTGCAGCGCCGTTTGCGCATCGGCTATACCCGCTCCGCTCGTCTAATCGAGACCATGCAAGAAAAGGAAATCGTCGGACCTTCCCAACCCGGCACGCAAGGCCTGGAAGTGCTCGATTACGGCCCCGCCGCCCCGCCAGTGGATGGTGATTAACACTAAAACTAATCTTGCAGGGGGACACAAAATCTGATACACTGATTATCAGAAATTCAGTAATTCTGAGGATAGTATGAGCGATTCAATGATAATCCAAATGTCTCAGCGCGGTGTCATGGTATTACCTAAATCACTTCGGGAAGCCTACAACTTAAAAGCAGGAGAAAGTTTCACCCTGCTCGATCTAGGCGGAGTATTTGTCCTCAGTCCTCAACGCTCAGAAATTGATGTGATCGCAGATCGAATTTCCACGGATCTGCAGGACAAAGGGGAATCATTAGAAAGCATACTCACAACTCTGCGTGAAGAACGTGAGAAATATTCCGAGTAAGGTCAATGTATTTCTGGATACGAGCGCGCTTTTTTCAGGTATCTGGTCCACTACCGGCGGTGCGCGATTGATCCTAAAATTAGGAGAATCCGGAGCAGTAAAATTGTTGGTAAGTGGCCTGGTTCTCATTGAGATCGAAGGAGTGCTTAGAAGAAAATCTCCAGAAAATTTAGGCTACTTAGCCTTGCTTCTCGACCGCAGCAGGATTGACATTGCTCCAGAACCAGGAGAAGAAACACTCAAGAGATGTACAGCTATTATCCCTCACAAAGGGGATGCCCAGGTGATTGCTTCGGCCTGGGAAAGTGATGTTGATTATTTCGTAACTCTTGATCGAAAACACTTTTTGGACATCCAACTGCTGAGAGATAAGGCTCCATTTCAGATAGGCACTCCTGGTGATTTCTTAGCCTGGTTTAGAGGAAGAATCACCTCATCTTACGCTAATTAACCCCTAATCTTTAGCAATATAGGCCCCGCGGTATAATCGCCAGCATGGCAAAACGCCTGATCGGCCTTTCCATAGCAGGTCTAGTCCTGCTCTGCCTGGCAAGCATCCTCCTTTACAATGTACCCCCCATTCACGAGAGATTATCCCCGCGGCTGGCCAGTCTGCGCGTTCAGGTCCGGCGCATGATCAACCCACCCGAGCAGGTCGTTTTTGTCCCCCAGGAGCAGCTCAACTCCATCGTCCAGTCCACTTTGCAAGCCATGACTCCACCACCGGATACAGCCGCCACAATCACAGCTACCGCCACCCCAACCAAACTCAGCGCAACCAGCACTCCGGAACCATCCCCTACTGTGACCTCCTCCCCAACTCCACTCCCTGATCAGTTCCTCTTGACCGGCATCGAACACGAATACCAGAGTTTCAATAACTGTGGTCCTGCCAACCTCTCCATGACCTTATCCTTTTGGGATTGGGTCGGCGACCAGCGCGACACGGCCGCCTTTCTACGCGGCGGGGAGTACGACAAAAACGTCATGCCGGCCGAGATGGCTGCCTATGTCAATGAGAAAAGCGATTTGAACGCTATAGTCCGTGTAGGCGGAGATCTGGAGACGATTAAGAAGTTCATCGCGGCCGGATTCCCGGTGCTGATTGAAAAAGGCTACGATCCCCCGGATGATGACTGGATGGGACACTACCTCACCTTCAACGGCTACGATGACAACCTCAGCCAGTTCACCACCCAGGATTCTTTGATCCTGCCCGATTTCCCCGTTCCATACGAAAAGGTCCAAGCCCGCTGGCGTGATTTCAACAACACTTACATAATCGTTTATCCCACTGATCGCCAGGCAGAGGTCATGTCCCTGCTCGGGTCGGATGCGGATCAGATCGCCAACCTCCAAGCCGCAGCACAACGTGCCCGAGAAGAGACCAATAGTTTGAGCGGACGCGAGCTGTACTTCGCCTGGTTCAACCTGGGCAGCAACCTGGTCGCCCTGGGCGATTATGCCGGCGCGGCTGATGCTTATGACAACGCCTTTGCAGTTTACGCCGCCATTCCAGCCGACGAACGTCCCTGGCGGGTGATGTGGTACCAGGATGGCCCCTATGCCGCCTATTACCACACCGGGCGCTTCCAGGATGTGATCGAGCTGGCCAACACGACCTTCTTCGCCTTAGGTGAGTACACCCTGGAGGAATCTTTTTACTGGCGCGGCCGGGCAAATCTGGCTTTGGGCGACCTGAACGGGGCTACCTTTGACCTCAAGAAGGCTGTCGAACTGAATCCGCAATTCACCCCCGCTCGCGAAGAACTCGAGCAGCTGGGTGAGGAGACATCCTAAATGTGGAGATGTTTGTCATTGCGAACGCAGCGAAGCGGAGTACGGCAATCTCGAAATTACTAGGAGATTGCTTCGGTCGCTCTGCTCCCTCGCAATGACATATTTATTTTTTATAATAGAGTTACATTTTTAGGTCTATTTCACCTGTGTGGCAATCACAAATGTGAAACTAATCGTTAGTACCTCATGCGCAAATCACTCCTCCTGGCCATCATCGCCATCCCCCTCATTTGCTTGATATCGATCGGTATCTACAACCTGCCGCCAGTCGAATCGCGCCTGGCGCCGCGGCTCGACCAGGTGCGCACACGCATTGCTTATGCTCTCAATCCTCCCGAAGAGGCGGTATTCGTGCCCCAGGAACAATCGACCGAGGTTATCACCAGTTCCCCAACCCCATCTCCAACTTTCACGCCAACAGTCACCCCCACGCCTCAAGGACCGACGGATACGCCAGCACCCTCACCTACCCCCACCACCACACCCACCCCGCTGCCCGAATTTATCGCCCTGGACGGCATTAAGTATGAAGACCAGCACAACCGCTGGAATTACTGCGGTCCAGCCAACCTGTCCATGGCGCTCACCTTCTGGGGTTGGGATGGGAACCGGGATGTCGTCGGCGAATATGTCAAGCCTTCCGACAAGGACAAGAACGTGATGCCTTACGAGATGGAGGACTTTGTCGATACGCAAGCCAGCGGCCTGAATGCTCTCACCCGCATGGGCGGCGAGCTGGAGGTGATCAAGCGTATGGTCGCGGCAGGTTTCCCTGTGGTCGCCGAAAAGGGCTATTACGAATATGACTATACCGGTACCCTGGGGTGGTTGGGACACTACCAGTTTGTCACCGGATATGACGACAGCCGGGAAGTCTTTATCGTCCAGGACACTTACGTCGAAGGCGGTCAGGATTTCGAGATCAGCTACGCAGAGTTCCTCGAAGGCTGGCGCGCCTTCAACTATACTTTTATCGTAGTTTATCCCCAGGATCGGGTTGACGAGGTGCTCACCTTGTTAGGACCCTGGGGTGACCCAGTTTGGGCAAACCTCAACGCGCTGGCCATCGCCCAGACCGAAGTGCAGTCGCTGAGCGGCATCGACCAGTACTTCGCCCAATTCAATGAAGGCTCCAGCCATGTCAATTTGCAGCAGTATGTGGATGCGGCCGCGTCTTTCGACCGTTCTTTTGGGTTATACGCCAACCTGGATGAAGATGGCATGCGTCCTTACCGCATCATGTGGTACCAGACCTGGCCCTATTGGGCTTATTATTACAGCGGTCGCTACCAGGACGTGATCAATCTGGCGGACACTACGCTGAATGATACAATCAGCGAACCTGTCCTCGAAGAGAGTCTTTACTGGCGAGCCCTGGCGCGCGAGGCCATTGGTGATTTAGAGGGCGCCATCGCAGATTTTCGCCAATCGGTGATCTTGAATCCGAACTTCGGTCCTGGCTGGGACCAGCTGGCTCGCTTAGGAGTAGAAGGATGAGAACATGCTGACCATTCTGCACTTCGCCGATGCGCACATAGACATGGCCAATTACGGTCGCCACGATCCTGAGAGCGGCCTACCTATGCGGGTGATCGACTTCCTCAAATCCCTGGACACGATCGTAGATACCGCCATTGAGGAGAAAGTCGACCTGGTGCTCTTCGCTGGGGATGCCTACAAAGATCGCAACCCGGCGCCCACCTTCCAGCGTGAGTGGGGTCGCCGTATCATCCGCCTTTCCAAAGCCGGGATACCAACTTTGCTGCTGGTCGGTAATCACGACCTATCCCCCGCGCTGGGGCGGGCTCATGCCATCGAAGAATTCAACACCCTGGAAGTGCCTCAGGTGCACGTGATCAACCAGCCCACCTTCTTGAAGCCGGAACAACTTGACGGGCTGCCCGTTCAAATCATGGCCTTGCCCTGGATCTCGCGCTCTGGGCTGGTGGCCCATCTTGGCGTTCAACCTGCTGCTCCGAAGAAAGCCGGCCAGGTGTACGAAGAGCTGGAGGCGCGCCTGACTGAGCTGGTAGCTGAATGGTTCGAGCACATCGATCCGCATCTCCCGCTGGTATTCACTTCCCATGCCTCAGTACAGGGGGCTAAATATGGGGCTGAGCGAACGGTGATGCTGGGTTCGGACATGGTCCTGCCCGGCTCTCTTGTGCGCGACCCGCGCCTGGACTACGTGGCCTTAGGCCATATCCACAAACCTCAAAACTTGAATGAGGACGCTCACCCCCCGGTGATTTATCCGGGTTCAATTGAGCGCGTGGATTGGGGTGAAGCTGCAGATGACAAGTTCTTCGTCATTGCCAGGGTGGAACGCGGCAAAACGGAGGTGGAATGGCGCCAGCTGACCGGTATCCGCTCCTTTATTGACCGAAGCCTGGTCCTGGATTCCAAGGAAGACATCGATCAGCGTTTGCGAGGTGCGCTGCCGCCTAAAGAACAATTGGCGGACGCTATTTTGCGCTTAACCATCGAATACCCGCGTGATTGGGAGCCTTTAATCGATGAGGCCGCCCTGCGTGATTATGCTCAAGATGCCTTTGAGTTTCACCTGGTCAAGCACCCCCAGATTGAAAGCCGCGTCCGGCTACCGGAGGATCAATCTGTCGGCAGCATGTCCCCCCTGGAATTGTTGGAAATTTATTGGCGCGCTAATCACACGGCTGATGATGACCTGGAGGCACTGAACCGGCTGGCAGGCGAGGTGATCGAAGAAGTTCAGCATAAGGTGGACAGCTAGGAGCGATGTCGATCAAAGCGCTGGTTTTCGACTTCGATGGGCTCATCCTGGATACGGAAGGCCCCGTCTTCCAATCCTGGCATGAGTTGTTTCAGGACTACGGCTACAACCTGACCCTGGATGACTGGCAGGTTTGCATTGGTTCTCAAGAAGGCACAGATTTCTTCTTCAGCAACTTAGGGGACAAGCTGGATGCATCGTTTGATATGCAGGTCGAAGCGCCTAAACGGCTTGAACGAGAATTGGAATTGATCGCCTCCCAGCCGCTCCTACCCGGGGTCCTGGAATACATTCAGCAAGCGACTGAGCTGGGTTTAAAATTGGGCATCGCCTCCAGTTCACCCTGCAAGTGGGTGCTGGGTCACCTGGAGGAGCGCGGTATTCGCCACCATTTTGAATGTGTCCTGGCGGCAGACGATGTCAGCATCACCAAGCCCGATCCCAGTTTATATGCCACTGCCTTGCATTGCTTGGAGGTCAGTACTCATCAGGCGATCGCCTTTGAGGATTCACCCAATGGAGTCTTGGCGGCCAAACGGGCTGGAATATATTGCGTGGCGGTGCCCAACCCGCTGACCAGGCAGCTGCAGATTGAAGAAGCCGATCTACAGCTCAATTCTTTGGAGGAGCTGCCTCTGCGGGAATTGCTAGCTAGACTTGATGGATAAATCAGGATATTGGATAATGGATATTTGAGATTGGGATACTAGATAGGGTTTCTTCAAATCAAATAACATAATATGAGGTTAGAGAATGAGTAAATATATAGTTGTTGGTATTATGGCTGTACTATTGCTAAGTGCTTGCGGCACGGCAGGGGAAGAACAGCCGGCTGTTGAGGAGGGGGAAGGTACTCTGGTCACTGTTTACCGGGCGCCCACCTGAGGCTGCTGCGGCGGCTGGAGCGTGTACATGAGTGAAAACGGTTTCAATGTAGTAGTAAAAGATGATACAGAACGAGACGCATTGAGGGACCAATACGATGTACCGCTCGAAATCCAGTCCTGCCATACAGCCATCGTGGATGGCTACGTCATAGAAGGGCACGTACCCGTGACAGAGATCAATCGCTTGCTGGCAGAACGACCAGATATCGTCGGCCTGGCGGTGATTGGGATGCCAGTCGGGTCACCGGGCATGGAAGACGAATCCCAACCCCAGCAGCCTTTTGAGGTAATGGCTTTCGACAAAGATGGGGACATGGAGGTCTATGCCAGCTACCCGTAACGTCTGTTTTGACAATTAATGCCTGGCGAAAATTTTTACATTGGACGCGGATGAACGCAGAAAATGCGTACTAATTTAACTCATTGATGATTTCACGTTCATCGGTGCTTGTCCGCGTGCGATCAATGGAGCCGGTGAATTGTCAGCTCCACCTAAAAACCGTGTTGAACTCCTCTGGCGGAAGGCGGAAGATATGTTCCGTACGCTGGGCGGCGAGTTTATATCTACCTTCCTTCGTATCTGCAGGCTGGCGGATAAAAGTGTTGAGATAATGCCAGGCTGAAATGGCAGCCCCAGCGTAAACAGCAAAGAATTGGATCGCGGCCAGCTCTTCTTGCTGCAGCGTGCTGACCTCCTGATAACCTGTGATCACTTCCCTGGCGCGAGATAAACTCAATTCTCCCACCTGCATGCAGGCACCGTTCAGGACACTCCCGAGATCATAAGCCCGGGGGTGAAAGCAGGCTTCTCCAAAATCAATTATCGCCTGGAACTGTCCTCGATGGAAAATGATATTGTCGTCAAACAAATCGCTGTGGATGAGAGTCTTGGTGAGACCAGCTGGGAAGTTGCTCAGTATGTAGCCGAGTTTAGCTTCCAGCCAGTCTTCAAATTCATGATCGCCCTGGTGACCAAGAGAGGCCGGCATACTTCTCAGTCCGTAAGGATGTTCTTGAGATAAGAAATCGGGAGCAGGGATATTATGCAGCTTCGCGACTGCTCTACCAATCGAGCGGTAATCCGCTTGAACGGTATCGCGCAGTGTAGCCCCGGGAATCCATGTTTTGAGCACCAGGGGTTTACCCCGGTATGCCGATATAAGATTTCCATCTATGGTGTTAACGACCTTGTTGGTTTGATAGCCATGCTCCGCCAGGTGATTCAACAGCTGGACGTTGTATTCAGCACCAGCAATGGATTTCTTCTCGTAGAAAGTCAGCACATAATCACCCTGGTCCGCGTTGAGCAGAAAGCTGGAATTCTCATACCCGCCCGCGATCGGCTGCCAACGGATAATTTTCAAACCATAAGCGTCTGCAATAGCATAAGCATCCCGATCAGTTAATTGGGTGTATCTGGCCATTATGATTGCTCAATTAGGATTGTATCTCAGGTTTGTGTGGCCTGTATGTATCTGTCCATGAGGAGGTTATTGGGAAGGAATTCAGACCTCCAATTTGAGGTGAAGAGTATTGATTTCCATATCATTTGGAGATATGCTTAATAGCAAAATAACCAAGCTTGTACGATCGAATAAATTAGAGTATTCTTATCCATTATTGGTGTATGTGAGCTCCATTTGCAGGACTTAATAGGGTCCAAAAGGGTACTTGTAATAAGACAATTGTCCAATCACACTAATTTCGTGATTCGACAATAAATAGCAAGCGGGAGCATATATGTCACGGATTTTGGGTGGAACTCGCTATCTGGTGGTTATACCTGTCATCGGTCTGGCCATTGCGGCTTCAGTCTTTTTCGTTTTCGGTGGTATCGGTTTGATCAGGCTGCTCATCGAGCTGACCATCGGTGCCATCAGCAGTTTAACTCAAGAAGCTCATAGTACAGATCGCGGGTTGATTATCTTCGAAGTAGTCGAATTTGTGCACTTATTCCTGGTCGGTACAGTGCTCTATATCACCGCCATCGGTCTCTACCAGCTTTTCGTCCACGAAATCAAGTTTCCCAACTGGCTCAAGATCGACAGCACCGAAGAGCTGGAAACCAACCTGATCGGTGTGACCGTGGTTGTACTGGCAGTCAACTTCATGGGGGCGGTTTTTGTCGGAGGAGAAACGAATCTGCTTGAGTACGGTGCCGGAATCGCTCTACCCATTGCAGCTTTGGGAGTATTCCTGGGATTGCGCGCCTGGTCGACGAAATTAAATAAAGAAACTCCACCTGATGACATTGAGCAGGATAATGCCAATCCCCATGAAGCAATAGACGAGTGATCAACCAAGATAACCAATAAAGGAGTCTTTCATGGCCAAAGATAATGGCAAACCGAAGAAAATGAAACGCAAGACCTATGAGGCCGAACTGGCCAAATTAGAGGTCGAGCTGGTCAAGCTCCAGGGATGGATAAAGGAAAAGGGGCTCAAAATCGCGGTCATCTTTGAAGGCCGCGACTCGGCTGGCAAGGGGGGTACCATCAAACGCATCACCCGCCGCTTGAGCCCTCGCGTTGTGCGCGTGACCGCGTTGCCTACCCCGACCGAGAAGGAGAAGTCGCAGTGGTATTTCCAACGCTATATCCCCCACCTGCCCTCGGCGGGAGAGATGGTGCTCTTTGACCGCAGCTGGTACAACCGCGCCGGTGTTGAAAGGGTTATGGGGTTCTGCACCGATGAGCAGTACACCGAGTTCATGTCCACCGTCAACGGTTTTGAGCTGGCTTTGGTCCGCTCGGGCATGACCCTGATCAAGTACTGGATGCATATCAGAGATGAAGTCCAAGAGGATCGTTTCGAACAGCGCATCCACGACCCGCGCCGCCGCTGGAAGCTGAGCCCCATGGACCTGGAGGCGCGCTCCCGTTGGGTGGATTACTCTAAAGCCCGCGACGCCATGCTGGTGCACACCAGCACAGATCATGCGCCCTGGTATATTGTGGATGCCAATGTCAAGCGTCATGCCCGCCTCAACGTAATCTCGCATCTGCTGAGCCAGATCCATTACGAGGATCTGACCCCGAAACCACTCAATCTGCCCCCGCGCCAGAAAGCGGGTGATTACCAGCATCCGGAATTATCGGCTCTCAACATCATCCCGGCCAAATATCCGTAACAATAAAAAATCTAGGCGCCTGACACATTTGTTGCAAGGGGTGCAATGCACCCCTTGGCATGATGAAATGCAAATAATCAGGGAGATTGCCCCGGACCGACAGGATCGCCACGTCCCGACCCCAGTCGTACCTCCTGGGGCAGGCTGGGTCCGAGGTCGGGAGGATCTGTCCCCCGGTCAGTGCCTTCCCGGGGCAGGCTTTTCCCGGGACTCCGCTTCTCGCCCCCCCGCATTAAGCGGGGCAGGCTACACAAACACGGGAGACATCATTAAAACTGTCGGGTAGATAGATAAAAACAAACTGCCACTTGATGGAATGTCTCAATACTGCTCTAGGCGGCGTCCTCGCCGCCGGGGACGGCGGCTTGAGCAATAGAGACCTTTTCAATAAGTATCTTTCAATATCATGATTTTGCAATAACAAAATATCAACAAGGAGAAATTCAATGGCTTTCAATTTACGCAACCGGAGTTTCGTCAAGCTCTTAGACTTCACGCCAGCAGAGATCAAATTCCTGCTCAAACTTTCTGTCGATCTCAAGGCTGCCAAGTACGGCGGTTACGAGCAACCAAGGCTGACTGGCAAGAACATCGCTCTGATCTTTGAAAAATCATCCACCCGCACCCGCACTTCCTTCGAAGTGGCAGCCTACGATCAGGGTGCGAACGTCACCTACCTGGGACTAGGTGGTTCCCATATTGGCCACAAGGAGACCATGAAGGACACCGCTCGCGTGCTGGGGCGCACTTACGACGGCATCGAGTACCGCGGCTTCGCCCAGGAGACTGTCGAAACACTGGCCGAGTATGCCGGTGTTCCGGTCTGGAACGGTTTGACCGACGAGTTTCATCCCACCCAGATCCTGGCCGATGTGCTCACCATGACCGAGCACAGCTACAAAGATCTGCCCAACATCGCCTACACCTTCATGGGTGATGCCCGCAACAATATGGGCAATTCCCTGATGGTAGGCGGTGTCAAGTTGGGCATGGACGTTCGCCTTTGTGGGCCTCAATCTAATTGGCCCGAAGAGGGCTTGGTTGAGACCTGCAAAGAGATCGCCGCCCAGACTGGTGCTCGTTTGACGATCACAGATGATGTCGAAGAAGGCGTCAAAGGCGCCGACTATCTCTACACGGACGTGTGGGTATCCATGGGCGAACCGGAATCGGTTTGGGAGGAGCGCGTCAAGCTGCTCAAACCTTACCAGGTCAACGCTCAGGCCATGGATATGACCGGCAACCCGGGTGTTAAGTTCCTGCATTGCCTGCCCGCCTTCCACAATCGCGATACGGAGGTCGGCGAGGAAATGTATGAGAAGTATGGTCTCAACGGCATGGAGGTCACCGAAGAAGTCTTCGAGTCCGAGGCCTCCATCGTCTTCGATGAGGCTGAGAACCGCATGCACACCATCAAGGCCATCATGGTGGCCACTTTAGGAGATTGAATCATGTTTGAAATCTTACCCGAGAGCACGGAAACGACAATTGGCTTCAAAATCAGCGGAGAGATAACCGCGGCCGATTATGACACCTTGCTGCCCAAGCTGGATGAAGCCATCGCCGCCCATGGCAAGATCAACCTGTTGGTACTGGTTGAAGATTTTGACTTCAAGGGCTTCGATGCCGCCAAAAAAGACTTCCAATTCGGCACCCACCAGTACAGGCAGGTCGAAAAAGCCGCCTTCGTCAGCGATAAGAAATGGATGGAGCGCATGGTTAAGATTATGGATCCCTTCACCCGGAGGGTAGAAGAGAAGACCTTCGATCCAGACCAAATTGAAGAAGCCTGGGCCTGGGCTCTGGCTCAAGATTGAAAATTTATCAAACAAATCAAAGCCAGACTAAGCCCTCAAGGAACCACTGGATAAGGTCGCTTTATATGGAATCGGTGGTCATCGAGTCGAGGGCACTGAACACGAGGCAGCTGTCACGGGCTGATTCGCAATCAAACTAATGGCAACATTGGGCCCACCACGCCCACCAACTTGATATCAAAACATCCATCAGAAAGATATTTGGTTTTATCGGGAGCAATTATTAACTTACTTAGCAAAGGAGAAAAAGTGAGGTGAAAAATCATGATCAAATCACTTAGACGAACTTTTGGAATGTACAGGCAGTACCGGGGGAGACTGATCATTTCCCAGGTGCTGGTGTTAATCTCTGCCACCGCTGTTATCGGCGTGGCAACCCTCAACCAGCGCTTAATCAATGAAGGTATTGAAGCGGAAAATGTTGAAGTAATTCTGAGTACCGGGATGTGGATGCTGATCCTGTCCTTAATTTCAGGCTTGTGCCTGGCAGGAACCGCATACCTGGCGGTCTTCTTCTCTCAGGGAACGGGCTACTATATCCGCTCGTATCTGTACAAGAAGATCCAAACCTTTTCCTTTGGCAATTACGATCGCTTCCGCACCAGTGATATGCTCGTGCGTCTCAATGCGGACGTGGTCAATATCCAAAATGCATTATTGTATATGACCTTGCTCCTGTTGTATGCGCCCTTCATGCTGCTGGTGACCTATGTGCTCACCATTTACAACACTCCCTCATTGATCTGGGTATTGGTGATTGTCACAGTGGTTGTGCTGGGCATTATGGCGCTGCTGATACCGCAGGTCTTCCGGGCTTACGACGACCGCCAGCACAGGCTCGACGGCCTCAACAGCACCATGCAGGAAAACCTGGCTGGTGTACGGGTGGTTAAAGCTTTTACTCGCGAAGATTATGAAATCGAGCGGTTTACCAAGCGGGCGGATGATCTGCGCCATCCGGCCTATGATGCCGCGGTCCGGGTGGGCTTTCTAGCCCCTATGCTGACCGGGATCACCCAGATGGGCATTGTGCTATCGCTTTGGGTTGGCGGGCAGCAGGTTTTAGCTAATACCGGCTTGAACGTTGGTGAACTGGTAACTTTCACCCAGTACCTTTCGCTGGTCGTGGCTCCCCTGGCTATGTTGGCCATCGTCTTCCCCTTCATGCTGCGTGGTGACGCTTCCGCCCAGCGCATTTTCGAAATTTACGATGATGAGCCGATGGTTAAAGATAAAGAAGGGGTTCAACCATTAGAGACGGACGCTGTTGGCGGACGGCTGGTATTCGACAACGTCTCTTTCGCCTTCCGCCGCCCAGATGGTGAATTCGATCCGCCAGCTTTGAAAAACATCAATTTGACCATTGAGCCAGGCGAACAGGTCGGCTTCCTGGGCGCCACTGGTGCAGGTAAGTCAGCCCTGGTGAACCTGATTCCCCGTTTTTATGATGTCACCGAGGGCAGCATCTCTATCGACGGTGTGGACGTGCGCGATATCCCACAAGACAATCTGCGCCAGATCATAGGCATTGCCCTGCAGGAGGCCCTGTTATTCCAGGGAGATGTACACTTCAACCTGAAATTTGGTGATCCCGAAGTGGATGATGAGGTGATGATCGGCGCTTCACAAGCCGCCGACGCCTACGGCTTCATCATGAATCTACCAGAAAAATGGGATGCGCCCGTCGCACGCAGGGGATACAACTTCTCCGGCGGGCAGCGCCAGCGACTCTCCATGTCACGCGCCCTGACCGCTCAGCCAAAGGTGATCATCCTCGACGACAGCACTAGCGCCCTGGATGCCTCTACCGAAGGGCGCGTC
>CALBUI010000161.1 GCA_937968125.1 uncultured Anaerolineales bacterium
TCCAAAATCCCCGATACCTGGGGATTGTTAATGTGAACACCACAGCCCGCTACGATCGCAGGCCAGAGGCTGCCTAAAAGTACGCGGCTAATACGCTGCATGTGCCATATTCAGGGAGGTAAGGATGCCTAATGGAGATAAATCCAGAGTTAATCATTTGTTACTGTGGCTTTCCGTTGATCTTAATTGTAGCCACCCTGACTGTGCTGTTTGTGATATGGCTTATTCGCAGAGATAAAACTAAAGAATTAGATCATCATTAAGATATTGCCTGGTGGGGCAATCCTCGGGGGGAGGGGATAGAAGAGAAAGAGTGGCACAAAATAGCGCAACAAAGGCACCGGGCCAAGCAGGCAGGGCTAGAGGCTACGCTCACTTACGAGGAATGGGAAACCATCTTGGAAAGTTGGTCTTACAGCTGCTGCTACAGTGGCGGTCCGTATTCTGAAATCGAGCATGTCACGCCGATCAGCATGGGAGGCAGCATGACTAGCAGTAATTGCTGGCCAGTGTGTTCTGAATGTAATAAACGGAGGGCAGCGAGACGTGGAGCGTTGATCCGCGGCAGCTGAAGTTGTGGGATTTAGCTAAGTACGTATGCGGCTGGTGCCAGATGTCAGACGTTTCTACGATAGGGGCAAGCGATGTCACATGGAATTGAATAATTCGATTCTTTTTTTCGCGGGCAAGGAACCAACAAGAAATACAATAGCAAGCGCCACCAACTGGGGGTACCGGATCGAAGCCAATGACAGAATGATTCAATCAAACTTTTTTCTCTACCCATCTCCAGCACGCCATTCCCCCGAAACAATTGAAACTGATGACTATACTATACAAAATTTAGGGGCTTCGAGTCAAGGCGACGAGCTGGAGCAACAGCCCCAGGCAGCTGAGGCTGTGGGATTAAGCTTTGCGATTGTCGAGGTAAGCACCTATGGCTAAGCCTAATACAAAGCCCACACTCATTTCGACTTCGAAACCGAGTTCGGAGAGGAGCAAAGCGATTCCGACGCCGATGGCTATGCCAAGGCCGGTGTAGAGTTTCTTTGGCTTATTTACGCTTGATATTAGTGACATTGGATTTCTCCTTTTCAAGTTGCAGTGGACTTTCTGTCCGAATTTCTGCCTCCAGTATATAAAATCAGGAAACCGCTTGCAACAAAAAAGCGGTAAACGGCGCTTCTGGGGCGTGAATGGCTCGGTTAGGATGTTGAAAGGAGCAGCCTGGCGAGAGGATTAATACCCCAAAAGATCACTTAATTCAGTGGCGCCTCGATTTGAAGGACGAAGATTAAAGGAAACTGCAAGCGGAATTGCGGCAGGCAGGGTGTGAAGGAGCTTTGCACAGAGTGACCCCTCGCCAATTTTCCCTCGTCACCGCGGCACTCGCAAGAGATGCAGGACGGTCCCCAGGGAAGTTTTTGGAAAGGGGTCACTAAATCTGTTGCAAGTGGTGTGCCGGAGGGGGTGTGTGCCTATCCCACTTTCATGGCGCGTTGGTGGTTTGTTGTATAGGTTTCCATGTCTGGGCGTGAGATATGGCCAAATTGAACCGGTGTTAACATATGCTACACTTCATAGTTACCGCAGTAATTCCCCTCAAATACCCCATTAGTGTAATTATACCTAGTGTATAAATAACGCATGGACAACGAATCCATAATTCCGAATAGCTGGGCTATACAACTGAGAACACCACCGCCAGAAATGATCGCCGTCCGGAGGCTGCCAAAAAGAACGCGGCTAATATGCTGCATGTGCCATATTCAGGGAGGTAAGGATGCCAATGGAGATAAATCCAGAGTTAATCATTTGTTACTGTGGCTTTCCGTTGATCTTGATTGTCGCCACCCTGGCTGTGCTGTTTGTGATATGGCTAATCCAAAGATGCAAAAACAAATCAGATCATCAATAGAGGCTTGATAGAGATATTTATAGTATGCTGCGCAGCAGTGCTAATCATGATTGCCACAGCTGACGCGCTTGAAGAAATGGCGCGGGATATTGCCTTGATTGAACCTGATCCGAGGGATTAGACTGGATGGGTGATTTACTTGCTAGAGCATAAGGAGGGAGAAGCAAGGAGGAAATAGAAAACTCCTGATTTTAGGAAGATGTTGAGAACTCTCTTCAAGAATTTGGCTAATAATTAAGAACAATAAGGGGGTATTGTTTACATTCAATGCTTTGTAATATAGAATGATTATGGAAGACTTTATCAATTTACAAGGTTTATTCAAAGTTGAATCACGATAAAAGGAGGTAATAAGATGTATGTTATGGGGACAAACAGGTGGGAAGTAGATAAAACTAAAGATATGTTGGTTAAGCAAGCCTTAGATTTCGCAGAAGAGGTTAAAACAAAAGGAATTGCAGAGCTACGTGATTTTTATCTTGAACACGATCAGAAGTTATTATGGTGCACATGGGAAACTGACAACCCAAAAGGATTGGAAGAAGCATTTGATGTCATGAATAAGCAATCGGGTCTAATGTCGGAATTAGCAGTAGTCGAGGATATGTACCCGGAGTAAACAAGATCATCTGGAGGAATCAAACCATTGTCATCATCAAGGTTTTCTTACTGATCTTCCATCAGATCATGATGGGAGTCTTTATGGAGGAATTTCTCTGCTTACTTCAGTGGTGCGTATTCAGTTATGGGAGTGGTTCTGCGATTAGGAATAATACAGGGGATACCACGTATTTGAGGGATAGTAATGGGACATTGATTGATGAATATAGCTACTAGGAATTAATAGAATTTGTTTAGATTTCAATTTAGAGGGTAATATGAGTTCAACGCCGTTCATTTTTCGATTACTGAATCCGATCATGAAGAGTGTGCTCAAATCTCCAGTGCATTCGGTAGTAAGTAGACAGATCATGATTTTCACGTTCAACGGTCGTAATTCAGGGGAATCTTATTCCACTCCAGTTAGCTATTATCAGGAGAATGGAATCGTGGTTTGTTTTACCCACGCAGAATGGTGGACGAATTTGGTTGGCGGCTCGAAGGTTCGGATGTTGATCCGTGGAGAAGAGCACACAGGAACTGCAATCCCAATTTGTGAAGATCGGGAGAAAAAAATACTCGGACTCGGTAAATTGTTGACGGCAGTTCCAAACGATGCGCGCTTCTATGATGTGAAAATTGATCAACAGGGAAATTTGGATCAAGGTGATCTTGAACACGCTATTGATAATGCAACGATGATTGAAGTCAGTCTAGACAGCTCATCATAAAAGGAAACCTGAATCCTTTTAACATGTGAAAATGTTGGGAATGGCGATGGGATTTGGTGTGAAGATCGATGTGTTATAAGGAACAACACCGAGGATACAGCAATTTTGAGAGATGGAAATGGGACTTTGATTGATGAGTATAGCTATTAATCTGGAGAAAAATAAAAAGGATGCCGAAAATTAGCTATTGAGAAATTATAAAGAAAATTTTGCTAAAGGAGGCAGATATGCTCACTGAAAAACGTGAAGTAAGCGATTTCAATCAAATCAATCTGCGTGGTTATGGCGAACTGTTCATTACGCAAGGTGAACAGGAATCTCTTACAGTTCAAGCTGATGAGGATGAATTGCCAAACATAAAGACAGACGTCGTCGAAGGAGAACTCAGAATCAACATCCTCACGGATTGGATTGAAAAGATCAGCAGTTTCTTTTCCAAAGGTTTCTATAGCCAAAGGATTAGTTTCGACTTGACGGTTAAAGAGCTTACCAGCCTGGATATCCTTGGTGCTGCACGAGTCAAAGTAAAACGTCTGCAAAGTGAGGAATTTGCTGTTAAGCTGGGAGGAGCAGCAGACATAACTATTGACTCGCTCAAAACTACGCGGTTGAAAGCCGAACTACCCGGCGCTGGTTTGCTTAAAATAGCTGGGAAGACAACAGATCAATCTGTCATTGTCAGTGGTGCTGGCGCATACGAAGCTCCCCATTTGGAGAGCCAGAGCGCCAATATCCAGCTGACCGGTTTAGGTAAAGCCACCGTCTGGGCAGTCGAAGAACTAGATGCCACTCTAATAGGCCTAGGAAGCATAGAGTATTACGGGGATCCAATAGTTACAAAGAGCATCCAGGGATTGGGCTCTGTAACTAGAGTGGGCACACCGTAGTTGGAGCCGCATCTTGATTGGCTCATCAGACAATCACTACCGCTAAAACTCAATTCGCGAGCGTTCTTATTACTTGATTTGCTCTATAGATCACTCGTGATATGATTTGATTTGTGTAGAATAAAATCCCTCGGTGCTTCTGACACCAGGGGAATGGCACTGCCGATCGAGCGGCTGGCAGACGGCTTCTTATGACAGTTATTTGGAAGCGGATACGGCCGACTGTACTTCGGGGCGAACTCGAATAGAAATCTTGAATAAGGATGGCAAAAGGGAAATAACAAATGAGCAAAGTTTACCTTCACCGGGCTGGAGCGCCAGACACGCTGCTTGGTATTGTGAAAGAAAACGGCAAGGTTTTCCGCTCGGACCCGGGTATTGACGACCGTATCGGTCACGTTGAATTGGATACAGGCAAAGTCTACCATCGGCGTCTGGGTCCCGATGATTATATAGGGCGGGTCGATCTGGATAACGGCAAAGTGTACCGTCATGTGCCGGCTGGAATTGATGAGTACCTGGGCAAAGTGGAAGGGAACGGCAAGATGTACCGGCACGAACCCCTCGCCTCAGATGATTATATGGGCAAAACATCCACTTTCATCTCCTTCGCTCACGCGGGGGCTGGATTCTTGCTGCTAGTTATGCCAGCCTACGAGTCTCGGGAATAGAGTAATCCATCAGTGCTAGAGAGATGATAAAGTAGCTTACCATCAACGAAGGAATGGTATGTTACTTACTACTGCCAGATGTGAAGTTGTAGCGTCTCAAAGCCTGAAAGACAAATTATCAGGAAAAGAGTGCCCGGGATGAGTCGGGAGTTTTGCATTCCTGCTTCCTTGCTCAAATTATTAGAAATCGAGGTGTTCTGGTCTAGGTTCAACCCTCCAGAACACCATTTTATTGCTACGCTTCGTTTTCTTGATGCGTGGAAGCTTCATCCTCTGTCATCTCTTCCCACTCCCAAGCCCAAGATGGCGGACCATATCCATGCCCACGTCCCCAGAACTTTCCCCGGCCTCTGCCGGAGAACTTACAAGAACCGAATCCTTTGTGCATAAAGCCCATCTTCTTGAGCTTCTCTTTGTCACCTTTGATTTCGACTCGGTAACCGTCGTCGGTCTCGATGAAACGAATTTCGGATAGTATTTTTTCTGTCATTATTACATCACCTCCTTTTTGTTCTTGGTATTGTTTACTGAACTATCTCTAGTATCTCCCAAACCTGTGTAGAGATTATGAAAATGTTTGGGAAATGTGGTGAAGGTTTGGTTCAACCTAAAAATCCCAACCTGCTATAGGCAAATACCTTCCCAATTACAATCTATTGCTAGGCAAGGGGATTTATCATTTTGAACTAAAACACACCCGACGGCCGGGCAATGCCGGATGATCTGGCTAAGAAGATTAGCAATGGATTGAATAAAAAAACAATCAGACCAGAAGACGAGCTTGTAGATGCGCTTCGGAAAATGGCGCGGGATATTGCTTTGATTGAGCCTGATCCGAAGGATTGGGGAGGGTGATTTACCTGCAGGGACAGATTTGATTTTTACCAAAACAGGGAGCTAATGTAATCCTTGCAATTAAAGCATGTGTTGCGAATATTGCTAAACTAAGATTGAGTTAGATACTAATATCTAAATCTAGACAAATAAAACGGACCTGGCCGGTGCAGATAACACCTACCAGGCCCTAAGCAACAACGCTGGTGGTATCAGCGAAGCAGCCTGATGAAATTATAACCCCTGCGGATTAGATCGTTGGGCTTTTACAAATCTAAAAAAAATACACCAACCTCACTGTTACAAACACGTTTGTATTTTATATTGATTTTCAATTGAATTCAGATATAATCAAATCAACGTTTCGGTTGGTACAAATTAGCGGGGATTTAGTCGGTTTTTCCATTACTGGTTCAATATAAATTACTATTCAAGTCAATTGATCCTACCCTGGGTAAGGACGAATCATGGGGAAATTTCACCTTCGAAAAGCTTTTGTTCAGATCGTATCTGTGGTCGGTGTCATCATTCTATTGATCGGAAATTTGATATTGACAGCATTGGCCGGAAATAATGAAATCCATTTTCCGATCATAAATAAGATGATGCCGGACAGTGCAGAACTTACAACCAGTCTACTCATTTCTGAGGTTCTGTATAATCCCAGTGGAAAAGAGCCGGCGGGGGAATGGATCGAAATCTACAATCGCAGCGGGAAAACAATCCAATTAGAAGGTCACAAGGTAGGGGATTGTCAAACTCAAGGTGGATTGGAGGGCATGTACCAATTCCCAAAAGATGCTGTAATTCTGCCAGGGGAGGTGGTGGTTGTTGCTAATCAGGCATTGGTATTTGCTCAGACATTCGGATTTTCACCTGACTTTGAGCTGGCAGATAGTGATCCTGGTGTGTTGGATATGGAAAAATACCGGGCTTGGTCAGGTGGCGTAATCAATCTCAATAATGCAGGCGATGAGGTATTACTACTTGACCCCGCAGATGATTTGCTGGATAGAGTTTCCTGGGGAAACTCTATTTTTGCATTTGATCCACCTGCACCTGCTGTCGGTGATGATCATTCTCTGGAACGAGTACCAGGCAATGTCGACCGAAACTGGGTTGGGGATTTTATCGATCAGCCTAATCCTCAGCCAGGGGATGTGGTCTTAATTGATCCGACTCCCGAGGTGACAACTACCCCGATAGAAACACCTTATTCATGCCAAACAGCAAAAATCCTGATTTCAGAGGTCTTGTATGATCCTGTGAATCCAGCAGATCCTGCAGGTGAGTGGATTGAGTTGTTTAATTGGGGGAGTAGTTCAGTACCTTTGGGATGCTTGATGGTAGGAGACGAGGAGTCTAAAGGTGGGGGAGAGGGAATGTACACCTTTCCCCAGAATTCAACTTCGGTTCCAAGTGAGGTTATCGTAATTGCTAACCGGGCGGATGGCTTTATATCAACCTATGGGTTCAGCCCTGATTTTGAGATCATTGATTCTGATCCAATCGTCCCAGATATGGTCAAGAATAGTGACTGGGGTTCAGGATCCTTATACTTGAGCAATAGTGGAGATGAATTGCTTCTCATTACTGATCAGGATACTCAACTTGATGCGGTCTCATGGGGATCTTCGGTCTTTGCGTTTAACCCTTCCGTTCCAAAAGTTGCCGCAGGTCATTCAATAGCTCGCCAACCAGTTGACCAAGACACGGACACAGCCGGCGATTGGGTTGAGGAGGTTGATCCGCAACCAGGTTCAGTGAATCAAAATAATCCAAATCCTACATCAACGCCCACCAACAATCCAACCTCTACAGCTAAACCCACTGCGACAAAAAAACCTACCTCCACAAAAACACCAACGGCGACGAAAACTCCGACACCACCAAAGACACCTACACCAACCAAAACTCCCACCAAGACGAAAACACCAACTCCGATTCCGCCCAGTCCAACAAATACCCCAACCCCAACTGCAACTCCAACACCAGAACCTGCATTGAACCTGGTAATCAATGAGATTCAAGCCGATCCACACTCAAGTTTAGGTGATGCGAATTATGATGGCATTGTTGACACATCTGATGACGAATTCGTAGAATTTGTAAATAATTCTTCCGTTCTGGTTGATCTCAGCGGGTGGAATTTTGGGGATGCTTTGGATATCAGGCATACCTTTCCATCAGGTTCTATTGTGCAACCACATTGCTCGCTAGTCTTATTTGGAGGAGGATCACCAAGTAGTGAATTTGGCAATGGGCTTGTTCAAGTTGCTTCGAGTGGGAAATTAGGCTTGAATGATCATGGGGATAATGTATATCTATACGATGAAACTCTAACAGTTGTAAAAACCCTCTCTTATGCTGAGGAAGCCGGTTATGACCAATCAATCACCCGTGACCCGGATGTCACTGGAGGAAAACCTTTGGTGAAACACAGCTTAGCGACCGGTTCTGGGGGATCGCTGTTCTCCCCGGGCACGAAAATTGATGGTACCTATTTTCCTGGTTGCTCCAATTGATTGGGATAATGGGATATTCTTGAAATAAATCACAATAGGCCGGCGAAGACAGCCCGGCCTATTGCTGATACGAAGGAGGAGAAGCGGCACTCTTATTGCCGTTTTTTTCTAGAGTTGAGATTTAATTAGGATTGAAGTCCGGAGACCTGGCGAATAACCATGACTACTTTACCGCGAATCTCAACATCCTTTGGATCTTGAATAATGATGGGTTCCATGGTCGGATTTGCAGGTTGGAGCCTGACCTGCCCGTTTTCCTTGAAGAAATATTTCAAGGTGGTTTCATCTTCGTCAGTTCGCCAGATGGCCACCATCTCTCCATT
>CALBUI010000162.1 GCA_937968125.1 uncultured Anaerolineales bacterium
CCTACAAGTATAATATTTTTCATCAAAATTCTCTTATTACCATTTAAAACCAGGATCAAATATAACCCTCAAACCAGGGAGGAGGGAGACCAATTCCTTGATGACACTTACCCTGAAGGGTGGTTCTATTTCAAAATCAGATCAAATCCAAGATTTTCTTAACGTGAACGGATCAATTTCTGCCCAATCTGCTCGCATGGCAGGGTTGAGATTGGTTGTTCGATCCACCAGGAAAAATTTTGAATAATTTATTTATTAAGCCGCGCGGAGATTGCCGATGAAGACGAATGAATGGATTGGAAAGTCAATAGCTGGGAGATATCAAATTGAAGAATTGATGGGTCAGGGCGGCATGTCTGCTGTCTATAAAGCGAACGACCCGAACCTCAAGCGGGTGGTGGCCGTTAAGCTGATTCACGAACATCTATCTTCAGATCCTGGATTCGTCGGGCGATTTGAGGAAGAAGCAGCCGCCATTGCCCAGCTGCGGCACCCCAACATCGTTCAGGTCTTCGACTTTGATGTTGAAGAAGGTACTTACTACATGGTGATGGAGTTTATCCCTGGCGAGACGCTTCAGGAACAGCTAAAACGGCTGAACGAAGTCGAGCGCAGCATGGAGATCGAAGATGTCGTCGAATACTTAATCGATATCTGCGAAGCCAGCGACTATGCCCATGACCGGGGTCTGATCCACCGGGATATTAAACCAGCCAACATCATGTTGTCAGTGCAGAAGCAGGCCATATTGATGGATTTCGGCATCGCAAAGATTCTTGGCGGTCAGCAGCATACTGCCACTGGAGCCGTCGTTGGTACTGCCCAATACATGTCCCCCGAACAGATCAAAGGCGAACAGCTCGACCGGCGCAGCGATATCTACTCCCTGGGTGTGACCTTGTTCGAGATGGTGAGCGGTCGACCGCCATATGAAGCAGATTCAGCCATGACGCTGATGATGATGCACATCAACGATCCGGTTCCCGAGGTGAAATTGCTCAACCCGGATGTACCTCCAAGCTTGATCGCCGTGATCAATAAAGCCTTGGCAAAGTCCAGGGATGACCGCTACCAGACTGCGGGTGAGATGGCAGCCGCCTTGAGGGGAGTTCTGGGAGGACCAACCGAAGTTCCCCCAGCAGCTGCAGCTGCATCCGCAGTGGTTTCAGACGCAACTGTTGTCGAGGAAGCGCTTCCAGCAATTGAAGAATCTGAAGCGGCAGCACCAGATGCAACGATTGTCGAGGCTGCCGTGGTCGCAGGTGCTGCTGCTCAGGCTGCACAGCCGGATGTTCAGCAGACAACTGCTGAACCTGTGACCCAACCACCACCCACGCCGCCAACCACCCCACCCCCACCCACTGCAGAGGCTGAGGGAGGCGGTGGCATATTTGGCATCAAGCCACTGTATCTGATCATTGGAGGTGTTGTCCTCATTGTAATTATCCTGGCGGTTGTCTTCGGAGGTTCACTCTTTGGTGGAGGCGGTGATGATGGACTCCCCGTCGCGGTGGCATCTCCCACCGAAGTCGAGGCAATTGAAGTCACTCCCTCGCCTACCACAATCCCTACAGACACCCCAACAATGGCGCCTCCGACGGAAACATTTACCCCAACAGTCTCGCCAACCATAACCTTAACCCCCACCCAAACCGTCCCTCCAGGCATTCCTTACGTGCGTATTAATGACATCACGATTGATGACGAGAACCGCTATGTCGTTGAGTACGAGACATTCGAGTATATCGAAGAGATCTCCTCTAGCACGCTGCACGTTCATTTCTTTTTTGATACGGTGACCCCTGAGCAAGCCGGTGTTCCTGGCAGCGGTCCTTGGATTCTGTATGGCGGTCCCCGACCATTCACCGGTTACACAGTTTTCGCCAAGCCTGCTGAGGCCACTGAGATGTGTGCTCTCACAGCCAATCCGGATCACTCGATTCAGATGGGCAGCGGAATGTGCTTCCTGCTGCCAGAACCTGCAGAATAATTGGAACTGCACTCGAAGGATGAGGTAGTTTTACTAGCCTAATCAATTGATATTCAAGTAGCTAGGACCGGTCTCTCACTTGTTCCTAGCTGCTGTGATTAATGCAGTAAGACCTTTGAAGAAGCGGCCGTTGCTCATGATCAACAGCGCTTCCAACATCTCCCGTGAGACCGCGCCATCGCTGCTCATGAGCATCAACCGCAGGGGGGCTTCTTTCACCATTGTCGACATCAGCAATACAGTTGGGCTCTCTTCATCTTCACTAGCGATCATCTCATCCATCTGGCGCTTCATGTAGCTTCCCAGCAATCTACCTATAAATGAACCCTGCATGTCGCTGATTGGCGTGTTTATCGTGTGAGGTTCCCCCTCCCGCAGCTCATTTTCAGGTACAGCTCTGCCTAACTGTGCTTCAAAATCTGTCTTGCTGACTTGGAACCCTCCCATAATATTTGTGTAAGCAGCCAGGTTCTCACCGTCAATATTGGGACTGGCTGTGCTGGAGTTTACCCTCACAAATCCGGATAGTCTAATATCCCGCGAGGATGATCCCAGCAATATCTCAAATTCCCCACTCTCCACGTGCCAATCACCGAGTGCAGTGTCGTAATATGCAAAGGCCCGCTTGTCCAAGGTAAATGAAACCTGTTTTTCCTCACCAGGCTTAAGATCGAGCTTTTCAAATCCTTTGAGCTCTTTTTCAGGTCGAAACACATTCGATTCAACATCCCGGACGTACAGCTGCACGATCTCTTTCCCTGCCAACTCCCCCGAATTCTTCACAGTCAGTGTAACGGTCAGTTCATCATGATCGCTGATAGTTTCCTGGCTGATATCCAAATCCTTGTATTCAAAAGAGGTATAGCTCAGCCCGTGGCCAAATGGGAACAGCGGCTCAACCCCGGCTGAGTCGTAAAAACGATAACCGATGAAAATACTCTCCCGGTATTCGACAGTCTTTGGGCCTCCCGGGAAGTACTGGTGTGATGGATTGTCTTCCATTCTGACGGGAAATGTCTCCGCCAGTTTGCCGCTGGGATTGACCTCACCATACAGGATATCTGTAATGGCTCCCGCGCCCGCCTGTCCGCCCAGGTAGCCCTCCAACACAGCCTGGACATTATCAATCCACGGCATCTCAACCGGCGCGCCATTGCTCAACACGACGACTACATTTGGATGTTCTTCAGACAGTGCCTCGATCAATGCAGTATGGCTTTGCGGCAGGCCCATTTGCTCACGGTCTAAACCCTCAACCTCATACACATCTGGTAAGCCAGCACAAACCACCACAATTTCCGCATTTCTTGCTAACTTAATCGCCTCTTCGATCAAGCTATCGTCGACCTGATCACCTTTATTCGGATAACCAGGTGCATAAGGAATTATCTCTCCAGAAACGATCTTTGAGACTTCATCATAGATGTTGTCCAGCCGGGAAGGATTCATCAGCGAACTGCCTGCTCCCTGGTATCGTGGTGCTTTAGCAAATCCACCGATGAGAGCCACATTCGAGTTTTTATCCAGAGGTAAAATCCCATTGATGTTTTTGAGCAACACCGCCCCCTCCCCCGCGGCTTTTCGTGCTAGAGAATGATGCGCTTGTGGGTCGTAAATAAAATCGTCAGAAAGAGTTTCATCAGCTGCGAAAATTAATCTCAATAATCTTCCAACTGCCTGGTCAAGTTCAGCTTCCTCCAACCTGTTTTCCTTCAATGCATCCACGATAAGTTGATCGTTTCCATTATTAACCCCTGGCATCTCCAGTTCGATCCCCGCTCGCAAGGCCTCCACCCTATCGTTCATCGCCCCCCAATCCGTCACCACCAAACCCTCATGTCCCCATTCTCTCTTAAGTATTTCAGCGATCAAATAATTATCCTCGCTGCAGTACGTGCCGTTGACCTTGTTGTAGGCACTCATCACTGTCCAGGGCTGAGCATCTTTGACCGCCATCTCAAACCCGGCCAGGTAGATCTCTCGCAGGGCGCGTTCATCTACTACGACATCAATCGTCATGCGCCGGGATTCCTGGTTGTTTACCGCATAATGTTTGAGCGAAGTACCGATCCCCTGGCTCTGCACACCCTGGATATGGCTCTTCGCAATCTCCCCAGTCAGGTAAGGATCCTCCGAAAAATACTCGAAATTTCGCCCACACAGAGGGGATCGCTTGATATTCGCTCCAGGACCCAAAATCACTCCAACTTTTTCTTGCCGGCACTCTTCACCGATAGCCGCCCCAACCTGGTATACCAGATCACGGTTCCAGGTGGCTGCCAATGCAGATGCGGTTGGAAAACAGGTTGCAGGGATGGTGTCACTGAATGCTACCCCTTCCCCACTGCCACCTTGTTTGCGCAGCCCATGCGGGCCATCGGTGGCCATGATTGATGGTATTCCCAGCCGTTCAATGCCCTTCAAATACCAGAAATTCAATCCTGAACACAAGGAGGCTTTTTCTTCAAGAGTCATCTGTTCTATTAGTTCCTGATAACCCATATCTACTACTTCTCACCCTCAAAATTACTCATCCATGTATTCATTTCTTTATAATCTCAAATCACTAAAAATTTCTATAAACGTATTTCAGGACTTGACATTGGCACTAATCTCTTATCTCCAATACCCAATCTCTAATCCCCTATTATAGATTGAACATTATGAATTAATACCATTAACGCGATTTTTCCAGCATTTACACCTCATATCCAGGTATTTCATATCAGGTTTGTGCTACAATTGGAAACCATCACCATATAGAATACTGACCAAACTTAAACGGGCGAATATAATCCATAATACGAAAAGGAGATATAGTATGGGACGTAAAATCTTGTTTATTACCACCGACATGATGCGCTGGGACTCGCTGGGCTACTATGGCGACCCATATGCACAGACACCCAATCTGGATAAACTCGCCGCCGAGGGCGTCCGTTACGACGCCGCTCGCAACCAGAATCCGCTCTGCATGCCCTGCCGCAATTCTCTAATCACAGGACAATACCCCCGCACCAACGGTTCCTGGAACAATGGTATCCCATTGCCCCACGATGTGACCACCATCGCCAACGTCCTGCACGACGAGGCTGGCTACCGGACAGCCCTGATCGGTAAAGCCCACTGGGAACCTTTCAGCGCTCCCAACAGCATGGAGTCTGACTTGGGTGTCAGTAATCGCTATGGCCCCCTGCGCGGTTTTGATTTTGCCAAGCTCCAGGCCCATGGTTCTGTTCCTGCTAACTCGCACTACAACCTGTGGTTGAAGAAGAACTATCCCGAGCATGTGGACGATTACTACCAGCTGCTCACTATGGCCAGCGGCCACAGCCAGATGATTATCGAAGGCGGCGGCGAGACCGGCGCGGTCTTCGTCAAGGACAGCCCCATCCCGCGTGAGATCTACCAGACCGATTGGACCACCGACAACACCATCCGCTACATCGATTCGCTCGATGAAGAAGAGGATTGGTTCGTCTGGGCCAGCTATGGTGACCCGCACCATGCATACGATCCGCCGGTGGAGGAGGACTATGTCAACTGGAAGGACATCGAACCATACGACGCCTTCGGTGAATCCGACACCCAACGCCAGGCATGGCTGGACGATAAACCCTGGCACTGGAAACAATGGTACACCGGTGAGAAATTCGTCTCCTTTGAAGCCCTGGAAGGCTATTCCTACCAGAAGGAGCTCAAATCTGAGCATATTCGCGAGATCCACCAGAAGATATACAACAGCAACAAGCTGATCGACGATGGCCTCGGCAAGATGCTCCAGTACCTCGAGGACAAAGGCATCCTTGACGAAGTGGACATCTTCTTCACCCCCGACCACGGGGGCATGGATGGCGCCTTCGGTACTCTGCTCATCGGCCCCTCGATGACCGACCACATCTGCCGCCTACCCATGATCTGGAAGCCAGCCAAGAACGCCAATGTGCCAGCTGCGGTCGTGGATACGCCCGTCGGTATTATCGACCTCTCGCCGACCTTCTGCGAGATCGCAGGAGTAGATGTACCAGAGTGGATGGACGGTCAGGTGCTGCCCGTCAGCAATGAAGATGGTGACAGCCAGGGGAGGGAATATTCCTTCACCCAATACGAGAGTCACACCCCGGATGCTTCGATCATCATGAACAGCATGTTTGCCAACGGCATCAAGTGCGTGCTCTACGAACGCACCAAGACCTACGATGGCACCGAGGGAGAGCTTTACGACCTCAATGAGGATCCCGGAGAGCTGGTCAATCTGTGGGATGACCCCAAGTACACTGCGGTCAAAGCTGACATGATCGAGACCATCCGCAAGGACCTATTAGCCCGACCAATGTTCCACAACCATCCTATCCCAGGTGCGTTGATCTAAGTCAGTCTGTTAATGAAAGCCTTGACGAAATTTAACAAGGAGCTTTCGAAAAACACCTTTGAGTGATTGGCGGTATGGATTGATCCAATATTTGGAGTACCATACACCAATCACTCAGATTTTTTTTAATCCAATTAAAATTCCGGGTCGAAATCCTATTGAAGACCCAAAACGACAAGATACGCATATCTATCATTACTTACTTCATTTTCTGAGTAGGCGGAATAAGAAGTAAAAACCTAATTCCAAAAATTTCTCAATTCCACATAATTTTTATGCCATAACTGCATCGCAGAGAATATAACGACGAATTAGGTACGGTCGAAATATGATGTAAATGAGCACCCTCAAAATCAATCGCAAGACATTCCCCAAAGACATCATCGCCGGTTTGACTGCGGCCATCGCTGCCATCCCAGATGGCATGGC
>CALBUI010000163.1 GCA_937968125.1 uncultured Anaerolineales bacterium
AGATGCAGACAACTGTAGAAAAGTTCTTTAGCGGCAAGAAGGAAATTGAGGATCTGCCTGATGTTGAGGGTGAGAGTTATGTCTTCATCGGTCCAAGAGAGCAGAAACTTGGTAGAAATGGGATCGAAGGAGAATTTGAACTCGTATATTCATCTCAGCAAATTCGTATTTACGAAGTGATTGGTCAAGAAAATGTCTCTTCTTTAGAGGATATTCAATAAGTGCTGGTTGATTTCAGGTGCCCGCGTGAGCAATCTCAGTATATTGGTAAGTGAAATTCGCAGTGGAAAATTCTTTCAGCAATTTCAACTTGGAATAATACGATTTCCAATAACCCGTTTTTCACTCTTGCTGTTAGCCCTACCATTGCTCCTGCTGCTCCCATCCATAAACCTATTCCCTTATCCCTCCACAGAATCACAATTCTCAGACCTGACGATATCACATTATCCAAATGCACTCTTTTTGAAGGATTCCATATTCACATACAGGCAAATACCACTCTGGTCGTCAACAATCCTAAGTGGGTACCCATTTGCAGCGAATCCATTATCTGGATTGTGGTATCCACCTGGCTGGTTGGTTTTGATCACACCTTTACCGCTAGGTTTCAACCTTCTGATCGGTGTCCACTTGATCTGGGCCGGATTAGGTCTGTATTTCCTGATGAGGGAAGAAGGGTTAGGGTATGCCGCGAGTTTATTCTCCGGTTTAGCTTTTGCATTACTCCCCAAGCTTTTCTCGCATTATGGAGCAGGTCACTTGACTCTGCTGTATGCCATTCCCTGGACGCCCTGGCTCCTGTGGAGCCAAAAGGTATTTACGTCACGGAATGAGGGGAAAAAGATCCGAATTCCACCAGGATTAATCCTGGGGATGATCTTACTTGCGGATGTTCGCTGGGGAGCATTCGCATTCATCTTGTGGTGGACATATTCAATTGCTCACAATAATAGTAAATGGACGAAAGTAGTTTTAGAATTGGTAGTTCAATCAATCCTTGGATTGTTGTTGGCGGCGCCATTATTGATACCTCTTTTTGAATACTCACAACTTTCAACCAGGGCAATGCTAAGCGCAGAGGATGTCCTGGTTTTTTCCTTACCCGTATTCAATTTGTTGGGGCTCTTGTTCCCGAACAGCAATGGATTGCATGAATGGGTCTTATACAGCGGGGGAATTGTGCTCCTGCTGGCAATGTCCCCGTTGGCTGCGAGAAGGTGGAAAAGTAATCGATTTTATTGGGGGGGAGTCTTTCTGGGTAGTTTGATAATTGCTCTTGGTTCGGCAATTCCGGGATCAAGACTTGTGGCCAGTTTGCCACTGGTGAGCTTTTTCAGGGTTCCAACACGGGCTTTGTTCCTGACAGGCTTAAGTCTGGCTGCTCTGGCGGGTTATGGGCTTGAGACATTGATTTATTCAACAAGGGGGGACATTTCTCGCAAAATTAATATCATTTTGGTACTTACTTTCGGTTTTTCGTTATCTCTAAGTCTGGGGATTTTCTTCTTCCAAGGTGGTATTCCTGAAACGATGATTTGGGGGTCGATCGGATTAGTATTGAGTTCTGTTTGGATCTGGCTGGGAGTAAATATTAAGAAAATACCCACCAGCGTATGGTTGACTGGAATTTTTATCCTTGCTTTGTTGGAATTGGGTAGGGTGGATTTGAACAGCTTTCAAGGAAAATCCGGCTCAACGGTTTTGGCCGAGGGAGAGGCCGCTGCCCAATACATATCTGCACAGTCTGGAATTTTTCGAACTTATTCACCTTCCTACAGCATTCCACAACAAACTGCTGCCCAATATGGGATTCAAATGGTGGACGGTGTCGATCCACTTCAGAATGCAAATTATGTGGGGTTCATGGATGAGGCAACAGGCGTTCCGAGGAAAGGATACAGCGTCACCGTTCCTCCTTATGCTAATGGAGAACCGAATTCAGATAATGTTTCATACAAACCGGATGCAGAAAAGCTGGGATTATTGAATGTTGGCTATGTAATCTCGGAATTTGAATTACTTGAGCAAGGATTGCGACCCATCAAGAAAATTCAAGATACATACGTCTACGAGAATTTGAAATTCAGGCCTCGTGCCTGGATGGCGGAAATTTCAGGAGGACAAAATTCAGCTTCTCAAGTGAAGATCGTTGAATCAAGTCCAAATCAAATGATCTTATCGACAGTTGGTCCGGGTTCTTTGACTGTTTCGAAAATAAATTATCCGGGATGGCAGGTAAGGGTGGATGGTGTAAGTGAATCAGTTTTAACCAGGTATGGATTGCTGATGGGGGTCGATCTTGGGCCAGGACAGCATGAAATAGAATTCACTTTTCGACCAAGCAGTGTGGCAATAGGTTTAATTTTGTTTGCAATTGGTTTGACAGGTATCGTGATAAGTCTCTTTAGTTCTAACCGAGCAAGAATACCTTAACGTCAGTTCCAAGTCCGGAAATAGTCTATTTAGTAAGTTTGAATTTGGATGCCTCCAAGGATTCCAGCTCGGACGGGACAAAGTATGATTATCTATTCAAACCAAATAAAAACTTACAGTTGTGAAAGTGCCTAATTGATGATAAAATGGTAACAAATCAATAACAGTCATGTAAGAGAATAGGTGTTTTTTTCCTGGAGGAACAGGATGCTTAACCTCCCGACTGAATACCAGGATGAGGTCGTTTCCCAAAGAGGGATGGATCTGGACACCATCCAAACCAGGCCGTCTGCCCGGCGAGCCTTAATCATCGACGACGATCCGGATACAGTAGATTTAATCAAAATAATATTTAGAAATGCAGGGATGGATGTGGTTGGCGCTTTCAGCGGAAAGGAAGCCATCCAGAAGTGTACCGATTCCGTTCCATCCGTGATATTGCTAGATTTAATGATGCCGGATATGGATGGATGGGAGACATATCACAATATCCGCCAAATGACCGATGTCCCCGTGATTGTGGTCTCGGCAGACACAAAGAAAGAAAATGTGGTCAAGGGGTTGAATATTGGTTTTGATGATTATGTCACCAAACCTTTCTTCCCGCCCGAATTAGTTGCCAGGGTAAAT
The DNA here is from genome assembly GCA_937968125.1 of uncultured Anaerolineales bacterium. Taxonomy (GTDB): domain Bacteria; phylum Chloroflexota; class Anaerolineae; order Anaerolineales; family UBA4823; genus PFL25. Next base: position 3,067 of record CALBUI010000163.1, read on the forward strand.
ACGGTCCTTCGTCGGGCCAGCGGCGTGACCCCATTGACGAAACGGGTTTACCCGGAAATCGATCTGACCATCGATTTCGATACCCACGAAATTCAACTGCGCGGAGATGATATCCACCTCTCTTCTCGTGAGTTCGCATTGCTCGAGGTTTTAGCGGTAAAAGCTCCACGCTTAGTACGATATGAAGAGATCGCGACGAAAATTTGGGACAGTGATAATTACAAAGTCCGCAATCGGATAAAATACTTGATTTATCTTCTGCGCCAGAAGGTTGAGCTAGATCCCAATGATCCCCAGTTGATTATTAATCGGGAAGGATTAGGCTACCAGCTAAATATCGGGCAAAGCGAAGAATCTTGAAGTCATAGTGGAGTGAGCTCAAATACAAGAGACCAGGCGATACCTGCCTGGTCTTTACATTTTTGTACTTAATCCAGTTCTATCTAACCTGTCGTAATCTGATAGAATTTTTAAGAATGTCCGAGCGTGCACCCTGGTATACCTACTTACCCTTGCTCGTCTTCCCCTTCTTCATATTTGCACCAATTATATTGAGCGGGAATGCTTTATTTTGGGGGACTCCTCTAACCCAGTTCATCCCCTGGTGGACCCTGGCTTGGGAATCTATCCTTGATGGGAAGGTTCCTTTATGGAATGATTTCCTTGGTATGGGTGCCCCTCTTTTAGCAAATTACCAATCTGCACTTATTTACCCTCCGACCTGGTTGTACCTGTTAATGTATATGCTCGGAGGTGTATCGACGATGGCCTGGTTCCAGGCGATCATGGTGGTGCTTCACCTTGCATGGGCCTCATTTGGAATGGCGCTGCTTATCCGGCAGTTAAGGCTTGGCAGATTGGCGCAAGTCATCGGGGGTTTATCATTTGGTCTGAGTGGCTATTTAGTGGCGCGGGCAGGTTTCATGTCAATCAACGCAGCGGTCGCCTGGATGCCGTGGATTGTCTTAGGGGCGACGAAGCTTGCTGAAGCAAACATCCTATGGGGAAACTCTCGAGGTGGGAACTCAAGCGAAAAAAGCCGTCGAATCCACACCCTTTTTTCAGCATCCTTGCTGTTAATCGGCTGTCTGACTCTACAACTGTTAGCCGGACATGCCCAGTCGACCTGGTACACAATTCTTCTCGCTTCGATCTGGTTTTTGTATTTCTCGGTCAGTCGTCCCTGGGGAGCAAAAGAGGCGGATGTTCAAGAGGGCGGAGAAAACGACAAAAATGGATTGGAATTGGATACTCAAGAGAATAAGAATCCTGTTTTCGATCGTATTCGAAATGTATTATCTCAACCAGTCTCAACAGGGATTTTAATCTTCGGTTCTGTGTTGCTGGTAGCCGTTTTGTTGGCATCAGTCCAACTTTTACCGACAGCCGAATATTTGCTTCAATCCCAACGGTCGGCTGCAGTGGATTATGAATTCGCCATGAATTATTCGTTTTGGCCATGGCGTTTTCTATCCTTCCTGACACCAGACCTTTTTGGCAATCCTGCTGTGGGGGATTATTGGGGGTTTGCCAACTACTGGGAGGATGCGATTTACGTCGGCTTAATACCTTTTGTTTTGGCGATTTCTGCGTTGGTAACCCGTGGGAAAGGTGTCTCAGTTAAAACTGTTGTAAAACCAAAATTCGTATATTTTTTGCTAATTCTGATCTTGTTTTCCTTCATAATTGCCTTGGGTCGCAATACTCCTGTTTTTCCATGGCTTTATCAGTTCATACCTACCTTTGATATGTTCCAGGCGCCTACCCGGTTCTCCATCGTGGCGGTTTTTTCCCTCTCGGTCCTCGCAGCGATTGGCGCTGATTCCTGGTACCGTCCTCGAGACAGATCATTGTATTGGTTGCGATTGGGAATCATGGCAGCTGCAGCAGTGACAATTGGAGCAGGGCTGGCCTTATTATTTTCCAGATCTTTGACGATGGACATCAGGCCTTCGTTCATCAGGGCAGTCGCGTTGCTTGGTATCTGGGGGATCGGATTAGGGTTCTTAACCTTAAGGGCTCCCCAAAAAAATCCCAACCAATCCCAGAAGAAATGGGGCTGGTGGCATTGGGCTGTAGTTATCTGGGTGGGTCTCGATCTGGTCGTCGCTGGTTGGGGACTGAATCCGGGAGTTGACCTCCATGTCTACACGGAAGAATCTCCGACGACGGCAGAGATTATGAGCAAGTTAGGGGTCGGTCGTCTCTACTTGCCAGCTAAGGATGAAGACCAATTGAAGTTTGACCGCTTCCTGCGCTTTGATACCTTTTATCCTTTCAATGAAGAAGGTGAATGGCTGGATTTGCGGGCGGTTCAACTGCCGAATGTCTCCATTTTGGATGGGATTCCTACGGCGAACAATTTTGACCCATTGCTCCCAGGACGCTATACTCATTGGATGGAGAAGCTTGCAGAAGTAAATTTGGATACGAGAGATAGGATGCTGAACCTGATGGGTGTCTCAGTAGTAGAAACCATAGATTCCAGTGGACAATTTGGTGTCCGATTTGATCAAAGGGAAGCTTTTCCAAGAATCAGGTGGTCCTCCTGTGGGAAGGAGGTTGAATCAGGTGAAAGTGCTCTCGAGGTTATCACCGATGGGACTATCGACTTTGAGACCAATGTTGTTCTCGAAAACCCTGCTCAATATTGTTCTCCCACGGGTTCAGCAGATTTGAAAATTATGACTTCGGATGCAGGTCGGATGACCCTGAAATCTTTCTCAGCAGAACCGGGCTACATGGTTATCGCGGATGTATGGTATCCTGGTTGGAGTGCTTATATGGATGGAAAATCCGTCCCATTATTGCGCGCCAATTACCTATTTAAAGCGGTGCCGGTTCCAAAAGGGGAACATGAAGTAACCGTTGTTTACCAACCAATACTGATATATTTGGGTGCTGGGCTGAGTGGATTGACCTTTGTAACATTAATCATCTTGGTTGCGGTTTGGTTGGGAAAATTTAGATCGAAGATGAGAACCTGATCTAAGCATCCAGAAAGTATAATTTAGCGTATTAATATTGCAGGAGATGGATTGAATGTATGCGATCCATGAGGCGATTATCTAAGCAGAAAATAAACCAACCTTGGAGAAATTTATGACTAATGTTCAGGAGTTTTCCGACCGCCTGGTGGCAAATATTGAGGAAGTTATCGTCGGCAAGCGGGAGACAGTTGAGTTTGCAGTGATCACGTTACTGTGCCAGGGACATCTGTTGATCGAGGATGTGCCAGGTGTTGGAAAAACGATGCTGGCACGCAGTGTTGCACGTTCGATTGGCTGCTCATTCAGCCGGATACAGTTTACACCAGATATGCTGCCCAGCGATGTCACCGGGGTTTCAATCTTCAATCAAGTCAGTCGGGAGTTTGAATTCCGGTCTGGACCTATCATGGCGCAAATTGTTTTATCAGACGAGATCAATCGCGCAACCCCAAAGACTCAGGCAGCATTGCTGGAAGCGATGGAAGAACGGCAGGTCACGGTTGATGGTGTGACTCACTTTCTCCCCAAGCCATTTATGGTGATGGCCACCCAAAACCCAATTGAGTATGAAGGAACTTTTCCTCTCCCAGAAGCCCAATTAGATCGGTTTTTACTCCGGGTTAAACTAGGTTATCCTGATTCATCCGATGAAATTAAAGTTCTCGATCGACAGCAATTTCTTCACCCTATTGAATCTCTTGAGAAAGTGATTACTGAGAAAGAAGTGATTGCGGCACAGGAGGAGGTGAAAAAAGTTCATGTCTCCCCAGCAGTGAAAGCGTACATGGTGGCCATTACCCGCAGGACAAGAGAATTTCAAGATGTTTATTTGGGCGCCAGCCCTCGTGGGAGCCTGACGTTATTTCGCACCAGCCAGGCCAGGGCGGCAATGGCAGGGCGTGAATTTGTCCTCCCAGATGATGTGAAAGCACTTGCAGAATCTGCTTTGTGTCACCGGGTGATTTTAGGACCTGCAGCCCGATTGAGAGACCTGGAAGCCGCGGATGTTATCGGAGAAATAATCTCCAGCGTACCAGTTCCCGGTGGGGATTTGAATAAAGGAGGCTGAGATGACGGTGGGAGCCCGCATCGTCATTATTCTATTGTTGGTCAGCGTTGTCGCTGGCGTGGTGAGCGGAGTGAGTATTTACTTCCGCCTGGCTTATATCTGGGCGGTTCTGTTAGTCGTTAGTTGGCTTTGGTCCTGGCAGATTTTACGCGGCGTGTTGCTGGTTCGCAAACCTCGCGCCACCCGGGCACAGGTTGGCCATATCCTTGAAGAGAAGATCGAGCTCGACAACACCGGTCGGCTACCGCGCTTGTGGTTAGCTGTCAGAGACCGCTCGTCTCTCCCAGATTCGGCAGGCTCGCGTCTTTTTCCCTTAGTCGAATCCAGAAGAGGTAGGACTTATTTATCCAGAGCGCGGTTGCTGCAACGGGGAGTATATCCACTCGGTCCAACTTCCTTGGAATCGGGTGATCCATTTGGCTTGTTCCCGGTGGAAAGAGTTTATCCGGCCGGCGATACCTTATTAGTCTACCCATTGCTGGTTGATATCGATGATTTCCCAAATCCTGCCGGGATCCTACCTGGTGGTGAAGCATTGAGGAGGAGGACTCCTCAAGTCACCCCCAATGCGGCTGGAATCCGTGAGTATGCTCCTGGCGACTCGCTTAATAGGATTCATTGGGTCAGCACAGCCAGAAGAAACCGGCTGATGACCAAGGAATTTGAGCTCGATCCCCAAGCAGAAATCTGGATCTTCCTGGATGCAACCGAAACCGGGCAGGCTTCGCTGCCATTTATCTGGCCTAAAAGAAGCAAAGAAGACCTCTGGAAACACAAGTTTGAGTTTACTCTGCCGCCTTCAACTGAAGAATATGGAGTAAGCGCAGCTGCATCAATTGCCAGGTATTTTTTGCGCCAGGATCGATCGGTTGGATTTGTAAGTTCTGGCCAAACATTGGCGATGATCCCTCCAGACCGGGGAGGCCGGCAGCTCGGGAAAATACTTGAATCACTGGCCCTATTGCGAGGTGAAGGAACCCTCCCAATCTGGGGATTGATTGATATTCAGGCTCAGCATTTAGCCCGCGGCAGTACAGTAATCCTCATCACTCACTCGGTGGAACAAGATGTCGTCATCGCCACAGATTTTTTGGCTAGACGTGGATTGCGTCCAATTGTGGTATTAATTGATGCTGCCTCGTTTAATGGTCCGGCTGGGTCTGATGATTTAGCGGTTGCTCTTAAATCGATGCGGGTGCCAATTCGGATGGTTCGAAGGGATGATGACTTAGGCAATGCGTTGTCAATTGATGGATAAAAGAGAGGGATCATGATGAGCCAAACCGGGGATGTGATCATCGTTGGCGGGGGCATTCATGGTGCCAGCCTGGCTTTCCATTTGACTCAAAAAGGTCTCAAACCAATTGTCCTTGAAAAAGAGTTTATCGCTTCAGGGGCGACGGGTCGATCCAGTGGTTTGGTTCGCATGCACTACGATCTGGAACCCGAATCTCGCTTGGCATGGATATCATTCAATTATTTCTGCAATTGGGAGGATTTGGTAGGTGGTGCAAGTGGATTCAAACGGACTGGCTTTATGCAGTTCATTGAGCCAGATGCAATCGAAAATCTTAAAGCTAATGTACTGATGCATCAAAAAATTGGCATTCCCTCTCTATTAATTACAGGAGATGATGTTGGGCGATTAGCGCCATCATTCTATCGGGAGGATATCGAAATGGCTGCCTATGAGCCAGAATCGGGGTATGCCGATCCATCCAGCTGCACTGGCGCATTTCTGGAGTCAGCCCGAGAAGGGGGAGCCCAATTAATCCAGGATTGCGAAGTTTTAGAAATGATTGTAGAAGGGGATAAGATAAGCGGAGTTAAAACGAGTCGTGGTAAGTTTTTTGCTCCTGTCGTGGTAAATGCAGCCGGAGCTTGGGCAGGAAAAATCGCAGCCAAGGTAGGTTTAGAATTTCCAATTGACACCTGGCGGCACGATACAATGTTCATCCGGCGCCCAGATACATTGAAATCTGAACATCCGACGGTGATCGATTTCCCCAATTCAATGTATTTTCGTCCTGAAACCGGTGGATTAACTTTGGTTGGTTTGGAAGATGACAACCCCATCGGTGAAGCACCGGAAACTGATAGCGACAAGGCTAAACCAGGATTCGTTGAACGCGCAATAGAGCGCATTTGTAAGAGGATACCAGGGATGGATCAGGGATCGCTGCACAGCGCGCACGGGGGTTATGACGGAATTACTCCTGATCAACGGGCGATTTTGGGTGCAGCCGGGCCAGAGGGTTTCTACCTGGATTGTGGGTTTAGTGGGACAGGGTTTAAGATTGCACCTGCAGTTGGAGCCTGTATGGCTGAATTGATCGTAGATGGAGAATCAAAGACCTTAGATATCAAGCCTTTCAATCCCCAGCGATTTGCAGAGGGAGATTTATTAGTAGGTGATCACTCCTATGAAAATATCTGGCGGTGAGGAAGAAGATGTCGTATGATTTTTTAACACCTTTGGTTCATAATTATTAGTAATTGGTTATTCGTATTTCAAAGAATTCCATTTTTTCTTAATCGATTAACAATTTCGGTAACCGATTTATAGCGATCCATGGTGTATATGTGGACACCAGGAACGCCAGCTTTTAACAAGTCTTCGCATTGGTGATAGGCGAATTCTATTCCGAATTCTAGTACAGCCTGTTTGTCGCCTTCAGGTAGTTCAGCTAAACCATGGCGGATTTCATCAGTAATTGTTGCCCCGCATAACCGGGCTAATGAAGACATCATCTTCTCACTGTAAATTGGCATCACTCCAGGGATTATTGGGATATCGATCCCAAGCGAATGGCAGCGATCAATAAAGTCGAAGAAAAAACGATTATCGTAGGTGTAATTCGTGATAATGTACTCAGCTCCTAGATCGACTTTAAGCTTAAGGAATTCCATATCCTTGTCCCTCGATTCAGCTTCGATATGTCCCTCGGGATAAGCGGCAACTCCCAGGCAGAAATCGTATCTCGGCAGGATGAATTCCAATAAACTTGAGGCATGCATAAAACTATCCGGATGAGGGGTGAATCCTTCGTCATCCCGGGGTATGTCACCTCTGACAACCAGCAAGTTTTCAATTCCCAAATCACGGTAGCTGTCGAGAACAGTTTGAATATCATCTGGTCCCAATCCATAACCTGCAAAATAGCCGACCGCATTCAGGTTCTTCTCGTTCTTTAGTTGATCGAGAAGTTGGTAGGATCCTTCTTTAGTAGAACCACCTGCTCCAAAAGTCACAGATCCAAAATCCGGCTTTAAATCTGCTAGCGCTTTTAAAGTTGTGTCAAACCGGTCAGCTGCTTTTGGAGTTCGTGGTGGAAATAATTCGAATGATATTGATTGATTTTCTCCATCCTGCCACAATTCGGTAAGTCTCATGGTTTTCTCCTAGATTCGATTAGTAGAGTAATTCCTGCAGAGCGTTTAGCAAAGTATCCAAATCTTCCTGCGTGTTGTATGCCTGGAAAGATATTCTAATGAGCGGGGTATCATTCCACAAGAGTGCAGGAACTTCAATTCGGTACTCTCCATACAATCGTTCTTTGAGCCTGTCAGGGTCAGTTGCCTGTGGCAGTCGCAAAGCCACCATTTGTCCGAGCCATTCGTGGTTGTTGGGTGATAAGGGCTCCAAGCTAGCGAGATCGCTTATATCTCGGTGTGCATTGTGAGCCAATAAATAGCATCGCTGGCGGATTTCTTTCCAATTATTCTCTTCTTGATATTGGATAGCCGTCGGCACGGAAAGAAATGCAGCCAAATCGCGGGTACCCTGCCATTCATGGTAGTCAATGAATTGGGAAGGACCAGGCTCTTCCGCTTCATATCCCCAACTCACCACCAACGGTTCGAGCAGGGGTTGTAGTTTCGGGTTGGCATAAAGAAAAGCTGACCCCTTTGGTGCGCATAGCCACTTGTGACAGGCGCCAGTGTAAATATCAGCACCAATCGCAGTTAAGTCAACCGGGATTTGTCCAGGAGCATGAGCACCGTCTACAATGCTTATGATGCCAGCTTCCCTTGCCCGACGACAGATCTCTTGAGCAGGGAAAATTAAGGCAGTGGGGCTGGTTATATGTGAGAAAAAAACCACTCTCGTTTGAGGAGTGACCCCTTCCCAGAAGGTTTCCACAAAATCCGCATGGTTGGACATAGGGAACGGGATCGGTAGTTGAAGATACTCTGCACCGGATTTTGAGCATAAGAATCGCCAGGTGCGATCCATTGCGCCATATTCATGGTTTGTGGTTAGTATCTCATCGCCCTCCTGTAAATCTAGCGAACGGGCGACCATATTGATCGCCGTGGTCGGATTGGGAAAATAAACGATATTGTCAGGGACTGTGTTGAGGTATGCTGCCAGCTTTTCTCTGGCATCTGACATCAATTTGGTTGCTTGGCGGCCGAGGAACTCAACCGGCTGCTCTTCTAGCCTTGACTGCCAAGCTTGGTAGGTCTGAAATACTGGGCGAGGGCAGGCGCCAAATGACCCATGGTTGAGGAAGATCACCCCCTCGTCGATCAGGAATTCATCTTTGAAGTTATCCATATGATGGTCAAGAACTCCACAGAAAATGTAGCAATTTATTATGCAACTACAACTGGCCGAAATCTTCCCATTGGTCAACCATTTTTTTGTATTCATGATCTTGGTACCGGTTGAGATCGAACGCGGGAGCATAGCTGGGAAGCGGTTCATCAAGAATATGATTAGCTAACAATTCGCCGGAAGCCATTGAAGCCATAATTCCAAATCCAGAAAGTGCACCGATTACCCATGCACCTTCAATCGGCAGAGGACCAATTAAGGGCCGGTTTTCCCTGGTTTTTGTGTAATAGCCGCCATCCAGGAAAGGCCGCGGTGGTCGATCGAAATAGCTGTTCAAACCCGGAAGCATTGTTGATAAACCACGCAGGGCGATGTCCGGGTAATCCTCATTCAATGGTGGCGGCCAAATTGGATCAACCTTCATGGTTTGATATTCCCAGAGCATAAGTACAATCTGGCTATCATCTAAACCTTCCGGTCGCGTATGTACGCCAGAAGGAAATTCATCTAACAGCCAGCGACTTTCTGGATCTTCAATAATGAACTCGCGCTCATCTTTGGTCCAGGGTAATTCTTGCGGATCGTTCCAAATCAACATGGGGGCATCTCTCGGGATAACCTCCAGGTGATCCGAGGTGGATACTTTCAGATGAAGTTCACAAAATACCGGTAATTCAACGCCGAATGTACTGGCGAGTGTCTTGATATAGGGACCGGCTGCATTCACAAAATGTTGGGTCGGGATTTGTTCCCCACCCTCTAAATTCACACCAGTGACCTTGTTTCCAACAATATTTACATCTTGAACACGATTTTCGATCAGCTGCACCCCTTGTGCTTTCGCTTTTTTCAACAAAAGGCTGCCTAACTGCTGTGCGCTGAGCCAGCCTGCCCGGCGGATGTGAAGTGCAGCGACAGCTTCCACGGTGATATCCGGATAGTGCTTCCGAATTAATCTTTGGTCTAAAATTAAATCCGCACCACCAGGACTATCAGCAAATCCATGGGCAGCTGCGACTTGATATAGAGGATCGTTAGGGTCTCCCTGGTGAATGCGCAATTCCCCTGCCCCCAGGCGTGATGATTCCTGGGCCTTGCTCAACATGCCTGGGATATAATCTTCGTTTCCGGTCAGGAAAAGGTATCCGCGACGGTTGAGATGGAATAAGTTACCGTTCTTGAAGGCCAGGTCTTCGAGCAAATCAATACTACGATTCATCAAAGAGACCATCGCGGTCCCAGGTCCTGGCCACCAATTACGATAGCACTCGGTTGATTTGTCGCTGGTTAAGCTTAGGGGAGGGCGTTCATCGATAATTAAGATGTCCTTTACCCCGTGGTTGACTGCAAGGTGGTAGGCTGTGCTTATCCCCGCGATTCCGGCCCCACAAATGACAATGTTTTTCCGATCCATGTAACTTCAGGTTACTAATCGTACGTATATTCGTTTATTTATCTTGCCTTTACTCTTATAGTCGACGATCTCAATATTGCCTACCTCGGAGGTGTTGTTGACATGAGTGCCTCCATCTGCTTGGAGGTCTAAGCCCTCAATCTCTACCACACGAACCTCTTGGATCCCATCAGGAAGCAGGTTGATCTTGGTACGAATTAAGTCTGGAATTTGGAAAGCTTCTTCCCGGGGAAGGATATCAACCTTGACCGGGCGAGCATTATCAACTTCTTCGTTAATTGCAGTGTCTATTGCCTGGACCAGATCTTTGTGCATGGTCTCAAATTCAAAATCCATTCTGCCGGACATTGGCTCCATCTGTCCACCAGTGACGGAAGCGCCATAATCGCGAAATATCACCCCGCAAAGTATATGCATCGCGGTATGCGTTCGCATTAATTGGTAGCGACGATCCCAGTCAATTTTTCCAATGACAACTTGGCCGATTTCTGGTAAAGGTGCGTCCTTTTCGATTATGTGGAGAATATCCCCACCAGATTTTCGAGCTCGCTTGATTGCATATGAGGTTTCCCTCTCAGTAAGCGATCCTGAGTCTGCAGGTTGACCACCACCACCTGGATAAAATGCTGTTTGATCCAGGATCACTGCATGGTTCTCAGGATCTATTTTGGAAATTGTCGCTTGAAATTCTTTCAAATAGCTGTCTTTCTGATAGAGTAATTCTGTCATGATCTGCCCTCGTCTGCAATTTTTAGAGATTGGAGACAGTATACAGAATATTCTCTATCCATGCAAGACGCAGTGCAATTAGATGAATTAAATCTATGGTTACCCAAATTCGCCAGATTATCTGCTAAAATACTTCATATCCAACCATCCCAAAAATTGATCAATGTATATATAATTATCAAGTGGTTTATAAATAACTCCCAGACTAGGAAGGATTATTGGCATGAACACAATTCAATCTGAATCAAATGTCCGCACCGCGCATTCTTGGTGGAAGAAAATCAGCCTTTCTTATGTTCCCGCTGAGGACTCTCCAATGCTGGAGGAATTTGCGCGCATTCTGCTGGACAAATTTCGCCAGGCTGGACATACAGTTTATGATGAACCAGGTCCAGACACGGAGGTTTTAGTCACTACATCGAAGTTCAATGAACCTGTTCGGTGGCGAGATGCAATGATTTTTACTGCAAGGCGGCGATATAAACTCGATCACTCGCCAACGGTATTCACTTTGGTTCAAGCCACCCCCGATCAAATAAATGAGAAATTGGCTTATTTCGAAAAAGCATTGCAAAAAGATCCCGCCGATCCAATGGACTTCGCTCTCCCAGGTTTAGGACCCGAAGCCTACCAGACGCTTTACGAACAGGGAAAGCGTGGTGGACCCATTCTGGCCTTACTTCGAACGGTTCAAACCCAGTCGATGAGCATCCGCGTGGTTCTAGTTGTTGGCGTTGATGAACCTGAGGAAGCATATGTGTTTGACTTAGTTGGTGCACATCCCCGAATTAAAGTTTCGGATCCAGATATATTCTATGAAGATATCATGGGGAGAATGGTGACCGCAATGAGTACTGAGGAGATAACAGACCACCAGATCGTTGGTGAACCAATAACCAAAGAGGTCTGGGAATCGCTTGAATCTCCTGCTGCAATGCAAAATGCTGGCTCCGAACTTGGAAAGCGTCAGTTCTTTACCGAAATGGTGATGGTCACAAACCTGGCCACTGTCCCTTCGGTGCCGGATGCCATTGCCAGTCAATACAGCGAAGGCTGTTTTGCCACCTGGGAACCGAAGATAGATGGCCTGGTTACGACTGTTACCGGGAGCGCCAGGCCTGTGATCAAGGACAAATTGACCGATGATGAGTTAGCAGTCATTGTCGGAGTAAGACAAGATGGAAAGGGGGCATTGATCAGACAAGTTGAGGGGAAAAGGAACGATCCCCCTTCTTCTGAAGCGGTTGAATTAATGGATATGGATCGAGATCTGCCAGTGATTAAATTAGAAAATGGGCTCGAAGTTCCAGTTTCCAGGTCGAAACTTCATGGGCACAGGGGAGTTACCGCGTATGATCCCCGATATGTCGAACATGTCTATCTTGAAACACCTTTCTATCACTACCCGGTTTCCTGTTCAACGGAAGCGCAAGCAAGCGCAATTCATAATGCCTTTTCAAGATCTGAATCGCTGCAAGATCCCGGAGATCCCCGGCAGGTTGTTTTCACCATTCTCCCAGGTCATGGAATCGTGATCGCTGAAAAATGGGTCTCGGAGAAAGAGCCATTTCAGGTAATGTGGGAATACATGGATGAAGGCTGGCTGGTCGTTGATAATATTGTCCCACAAGGCGTGCTTACGTTTGAACCAGACAACGGAAGTATGGTTCTGAGGATGGATTGAGATACATTCTTAGAAGTCACATAAGTGTGGTGGAGTGGTGCTTCTCAGCCATAGGACCATTTACGATTTAGATTATTATCCTCAACAATTGATTCCATTCTGCGTGTCGCTAAATACCCCATATTCGGGGTATTTGTTTAATCTAAATTTCATGCGATAGTGCCGGCAATAATAAAATTAATCCTTTCATGACCAGAATCTACTTGAGTGTTGCAGCGTTGTCTGCAGCAGCCTTGATGCTGGAGAGCACCTACACCCGCTTGCTCGCTGTTGCCCAGTTTTACCACTTTGCTTTCCTTGTGGTAAGTCTGGCGCTGTTGGGTTTTGGTGCCAGTGGTTCTCTTCTCAGCATTTTTCCTGGTTGGTATAAGAACAATGAGAATCACTCCGAAGAAAATAAATTACGACGTTTGCTTGCAGTTTCTGGTCTGGGTTTTACCGCCAGTGTCGGTGTTTCATACCTGATTGTCAACTGGCTGCCATTTGACAGTTACAGCATCGCCTGGGATTCCACCCAGGTGTTGTACTTTGGCCTGTATTACTTGGGGCTGACGATCCCATTCGTATTCGCAGGTCTAGGGATAGGCGCGGCTCTGTCCAGTTCTCATGGGAGGAGCAATCAAGTTTATGCGGTAAACCTGTTCGGTTCTTCAGCTGGAATCCTCCTGGCGTTGATCGTCATGCAGTTCGCGGGAGTACCTGGAGCGATGTTGGCATGTGTCATTATTGGTCTTTTCGTCATTCTCTTGCCAGGTTGGCAGATTCCAAAGTTAGGGGGGTCATTGGTTTGGGGTATAGGAATTATTGGCATCATCATTTTCGTAATCATTTCCAGCACGAATCTACAGCACGCTTCCTCAATTGGGGTGACCTTATCACCTTATAAGGGACTGTCCTACGCATTGCGCATTCCCGGAGCAGAAAAAATATTTGGGGCATGGAACGCAGTTTCTCGAGTAGATGTCGTATCCGGAGCCACCACCAGAGTCATGCCGGGTTTAAGCTATACCTTCACTGGTAATCCACCCCCACAACTCGGCATGGGTTTGGACGCAGATTCACTGCAGCCAATAACCTTGACTGATCCAAAGGACATCCCGGCTGCAGGATATTTGCCCGAATCAATTGCTTTTCAAATTAAACCTGAGGCGAAAGTATTGGTCCTGGAGGCTGGTGGGGGATTGGGGGTCATTCAGGCTCTGGCAGGCGGAGCAAATCATGTGACAGCCGTGTTGAACAATCCATTGGTGCTCGACGCGATTTCTACGAGTGCACCCGAAAAGGATGTGTATTCATTGTCAGAAATCACAACCCATGTTGAATCAAGCAGGGTGGCACTGCGTTCATTAGAGGAAAACTTCGATCTTGTTTATCTGCCCCTTAACGACCCTTACCGTCCGGTCGCCAGTGGTGCGTATAGCCTTTCTGAAGATTATTCGCTAACGGTTGAGGCAGTGGAAGATATGATTGGGAGCTTATCTCCGGATGGGATATTGGTGGTAACTCGCTGGCTGCAAACACCAGCCAGTGAATCATTGAGAATGTTTGCCACGCTGATCGAAGGATTGGAAAGGCAAGGGATTAAAAGCCCTGAATCCAAGATAGTAGCCTTCAGAGGAATTCAGACAATGACTTTCCTGGTGCAGCCAGAGGGATGGAAGGGCGAGCAGCTTATTCAAGTTCGAAGCACCTTGGATGAATTGCGTTATGACCTTGTCTGGTCGCCTGGCATTAAACTAGAAGATGCAAACCTGGTTAATATACTTCCTCAACCTGATTACTTCAACAGTTTTAGAGATTTTATATCCGCTGAAAATCGGCAAGACTTCTATTCAGAATACCAATTTTCAATCCAACCAGCGAGAGACGACAGCCCTTTCTTCTTCCATTTCTTTAAATGGCAGCAAACCCCTGACATTCTGGCCACCATCGGCCGGGTTTGGCAGCCTTTTGGAGGGAGTGGATATTTCGTCCTGTTAGCATTATTAATTTTGGTTGTCCTGTTGAGTTCTTTGTTGATTGCCCTTCCGCTATTAATCCAATCCAGAAGACTTTCTAGATTTCACGATGAAGAAGAGATAAACAGGAAAGGGACGAATGGTATTAAAACCTGGCGGGTGTTTACCTATTTTGGAAGCATCGGCGTTGCTTTTTTGTTCCTCGAAATTCCCATCATTCAGAAAAGCATTCTTACGATGGAACATCCAATATATGCTTTTACCTTGGTCGTGTTAACCATTTTGATGTTTTCTGGAATAGGCAGTCTTCTGGCTAAAAAATTTTGGAATGCTCGCCGTATCGTTATGATCACTTTATTTGGAATATCTATTCTTACTCCATTGTGGGTGAGTCTGGTTCAAGATCAATCCCTTGGGTGGCCAATCATTCCAAGGAGCCTGATCCTGGTAATCAGCATGGCGCCGTTGGGTTTACTAATGGGATTTCCATTTCCTATGGGTTTGATTTGGCTGGAAAAAAATGATTCCCCACTTATTCCATGGGCGTGGGCTGTAAACGGTTGTGCTTCAGTTATCGCGGCCGTCCTGGCTGCGATCCTTGTATTGAGTACAAGTTTTTCTGTAGTTCTGGTGATTGGGGCGTTATTCTATGGCCTTGCTGCTATATCGTTGGAAGGTTAGTGCTCCCCAGTAAAAGGGACGAAAGATACACCGCCGAGATTGGTTGCCTGCAGCTCACCCGATTCTTTTTCAAACAGCCACAATGTTTGCACGAAACCTACTGGCCCAATCGGGATGACCAGGCGACCACCTTCAACTAGTTGGTTTGCCAAAGGCTGGGGGAGATGGTCAGGTGCTGCAGTTACAATAACCGCATCGAATGGAGCAAATTCCTCCCATCCAAAGTAACCGTCGGCATTAAGTGTGTGGACATTCGTATAGCCAAGGTCTTCGAGCCGCTTGGTGGCTTGTTCTGCCAATTCAGGAATGATCTCGATCGTATACACTTCAACGTCTAATTCGGCTAAGACTGCTGCCTGGTACCCAGAACCGGTCCCGATTTCGAGGATGCGTTGACCAGGTTTGGGCTCCAGGGTCTGAGTCATTAGCGCGACGATAAAAGGCTGGGATATTGTCTGTCCATAGCCAATTGGCAAGGGATGGTCCTCATAGGCCTGTTCAACCATGTCATCAGGGACAAACTTGTGCCGGGGAACTGTACGCATTGCATCCAGAACTGAAGGATCCGCAATTCCGCGCGGCGCGATTTGATCGGCGACCATTTGAGAACGCAAAACTGTGAATTTCTCATCCTCGACTAAGACTGGGTTAGGAGTAGGAGTAGGTTCAGGTGTTGGTTCTATGGATGTAGGAGTTAGCTCTTGAGTTGGAGGATTTGTTACGGAAATAGTTGACTCAGGTTGGCTTTCTCTCGTTTGGCAGGCGAATAACAAGAGAGAGGTGAGGATTAGAGGAATGAGTTTCCGAGAAATATAAGAGTGAGTGTTCACATACCTATTATAGAGAAGATTTTCTCTTTGGGTCAAGTTGGGTTTCTCTGACCTTCGGAAAAAAATCGGACATTAAAACCCAAGTGCCTGTCATTGCGAGCCGCAAGAGCTCTCCTTGCGGCGTGGCAATCTCCCGGTGATGAGATTTCTTCGCAAAAAAACGCTCGCAATGACATCCAAAATAGGTTTGTCCGAACTCTTGTCCTAACATGTGGGGTTTAATTGACGGAGGATAATATCGGCTGTACAATTGGTCATGTTTTGCTAAGGAATCTACAATGGACGATTTGGTCTTTTTTTATCCAGAAGGACATGAAAAACACTATGAGGTCGGTCATCCCGAACGGCCGGAGCGGGTTGAATCGATCAGAACTGCCCTTGAAGCAAAAGAATATTGGGATAGGTATCCTCATTTGGAGCAATTACCAATCTCGGACGAAGTAATGCATCCAATCCATACTCCCGATTACCTCCTAGCTTTAGAAGAAGTTTGCAAGAAGGGCATACATTTTGATGCAGATACATATACTACGCCCGAATCGTGGGAATTAGCACATAACTCCGCTGGAGGTGCAATTTCAGTCGCTCGGTCTGTATGGAAAGGGGAAGCTAAACGAGGATTTTCTCTCAACCGGCCGCCAGGCCATCATGCCACTCCGAATCGAGCAATGGGCTTTTGCCTGCTGAATAATGTTGCTCTTGCTGCTCAATACTTGATCAATGTTGGAGCCAATCGGATAGCTATTATTGATCTGGACCTGCACCATGGAAATGGCACCCAAGACATTTTCTACTCCCGAGAGGATGTATTCTATTTATCCACTCACCAATACCCGCATTATCCGGGTTCAGGTTGGTTGAATGAGACAGGTGAAGGTCCAGGCCAAATGAAAACTGCTAATATTCCATTGCCGCCCTTCTCCGGCGATAACGCCTTCTTTATAGTTATGAATGAAATCATCTTGCCATTAATGGATCGAATAAAACCTGAGATGATTTTGGTCAGTTACGGTTTTGACCCTCATTTCGCTGATCCGTTAGGTAATCTGCAGTTAACTGGAGATGGTTATGGAAGGTTAATCGAGAGTTTGGTTTCGTGGGCGGACGAGAATTGCAATGGCCGGATCAGCCTTTTTTTGGAGGGGGGCTATGATTTAGGGGCTGCTAAAGAGTGTACCTTGGCGGTCGTAGCAGCACTCTTAGGGGAAAAGAGCAGTCAAACGGCTGCAAGTATTGCTGAGAATGGGGAACCAACCACGTTTTATTCAATCTTGGAGCAAGTCAAGCTCATATGGGAGTTACAGTGAAAATAAAAAACCAAGATCCTGAAACACCAGGCTCATCAAGCACGGTGAGTTTGCAGTGGATTAATTCCACCGACACGCTTATGGCTGGGGTAGATTCGCGTGGTACCCCAACTGTGATAGGGATATGGGGTGACGATGATACACAATGGAAAGGATTGAAGGCATCAGACCTCTTGCTACTATCAGTTGCTGCCTGTTCTGCCTATGATGTGGTCACTATTTTGAAAAAGAAGCGTGAGCCTTTGGAGAATTTGGAAGTAGTTTGTAAAGGTGAATTGCAAACCAATCCTCCAAAAAAGTTCACCCATATCCATCTTCATTATGCACTGAAAGGTGCTGTGTCCCGAAAAAATGTCAAAGAGGCAATAAATCTTTCAGAAGAGAAATACTGCACTGTGATAAATACGCTCAAAGGCTCAGTAGAGATTACCAGCGATTTTGAAATACTTAAGTAAAGGAAATCAGTATGGAAACATCGATCAGCATAACCAGTGAAGAATTTTCTGAGCGTGTAGATAAATTATTGGGAAAGGTCATCGATGATGGCTTAAGCGGAGCGGTAATATTCGATAGTCACTACATTTTGTACTACACCGGGTTTGCTTTCATCCCAACCGAACGACCAATCGCTTTTGTAATGAATTCTTCTGGAGAAATGGGGTTGTTCGTGCCCCGATTGGAAGTTGAACATGCTCAATCAAATTCATTGATTCAACGTGTTGATCACTATTTGGAGTATCCATACAAGCCTCATCCTACCTCCGTATTGAAAGATATGCTTCTGGACATGGGTATCACCGGTCAAATTGGAGTCGATCATGACGGCTATCCCTGGATCCTGGGTTATCGTGGACCCGATCTGAGCGAGTTGATGGAGAGCAGGACAGCGAAGTTGACCGGATTTATTGAAGACCAGATGATGATCAAAAGCAAGGCTGAACTGGCGCTAATCCGGGAAAGCGTTAAATGGGGGCACCTGGCACATGTTCTCCTTCAGCGCTATACAGAAGTAGGTGCCACTGAAACGGAGGTCAGTCAGCTAGCCAGCCAGGAAGCGAACCAAACCATGCTCGATACCATCGGGCCAATATATCGCGCCCAGAGCCCTTTCTCTGATGGGGCAGGAGCGGGGTACCGGGGTCAAATTGGTCGCAACGCAGCTATTCCTCACGCCCTGGCGAATAATATCGTTTTCATGGAGGGTGATATCCTGGTTACCGGTGCTGGCGCTCCGGTCTGGGGGTACAACTCCGAATTAGAACGGACGATGATCATTGGATCCGCCAATGATCATCAAAAGCACATGTTCGAGCATATGGTGGCTCTCCAGGATATTGCCATGTCTGCTATTCTGCCAGGAGTGAAATGTGCGGACATTGATAAAGCTGCGCGCGCTTATTATGAAGCCAATAATTTGATGAATTATTGGAAACACCACGTAGGACATGCAATTGGCCTCCGCTACCATGAAGCCCCATTTTTGGATATTGGTGACCAGACGGTGATCCAACCGGGTATGGTTTTTACAGTTGAGCCTGGATTATATTCACCGGAATTGGGAGGCTTCCGGCACTCTGACACCGTTGCAGTCAACGAGGAGGGGAATGAAATATTGACTTATTATCCACGAGATTTGGAAAGCTTAACCATCCCAGTATAAATTTTTCATGCCAAATATTCTGACCGAAAGATTTGAAGAGGCGCTGATCTATGCAGCTCGTTTGCATGCAGAGCAAAAACGAAAACGTTCCTCTGTGCCATACCTGGCTCATTTGTTAGGTGTGACCAGTCTGGTTCTTGAAGATGGCGGCGGCGAAAATGAAGCCATTGCAGCTTTGCTGCATGATGCTGTCGAAGATCAGGGTGGGCTGGATACATTGGC
The DNA here is from genome assembly GCA_937968125.1 of uncultured Anaerolineales bacterium. Classification (GTDB taxonomy): domain Bacteria; phylum Chloroflexota; class Anaerolineae; order Anaerolineales; family UBA4823; genus PFL25. Next base: position 22,172 of record CALBUI010000163.1, read on the forward strand.
AGAAATTGAGGTGAGATTTGGTCCAGAAGTAGCTGAGATCGTAGATGGATTGACTGATGCTTATTCCGATCCAAAGCCTCCTTGGAAGGAAAGAAAAGAGGCTTACATTGCCTCAATTCGCACAGCAAATTCTGCCGTAGTCCGGGTGTCTTTAGCTGATAAAGTTTATAATGCCAGATCAACACTGCGCGACATCCGTCTTGAAGGGGAGGCGGGTTGGGAAAAGTTTAATGGTGGCAAAGAAGGCACATTGTGGTATTATCGCCAACTGATCCATGAATTCGAGTATCATGGATCGAGAAGTCTTCTTAGTGAACTTATCAGGATCGTCAGTGAGTTGGAAAGGTTGACTGCTGGTTGAGCAGTTTGAAAGAAACTCGATGTAATCTCTTATGAATAATGATTTTCCATTAATACTTGCATTTGTAAAAGACTTGAATTCCTCTGTTCGCATAGAAAGCGCTGCTGAAAAGCAGGGATTTGAAATAAAAATCTTTGAATCGGCTGATCAAATTGCCCCACCTGACGACCATGAACCTGGGCACCAGGTCGCAGAACCGGTTCAAGGGCGAAATGGGATTTTCCTCGATAAGGTTACCAGGTGGCAGCCGGCGTTGATTATTTTCGACCTCGGAAATGATTCAATTCCATGGATTGATTGGATCGGGATAATTTCTTCTGGATCCGCAACAAGAGGCATGCCACTACTATGTTACGGTTCACATGTAGATAGTGAGACATTGAAATTAGCAAAACAGGCTGGAGCAGATCAAGTAGTTGCCAGGTCTAAGTTTTTTACAGAATTGCCGGAGTTGATCTCAAAACTAGCCAGGGTAATTGACATTGACCAGATTGAAGATGCCTGTAAAGAGCCTTTACCCCACTATGCTGTGAAAGGGCTTGAAAAATTTAATCGCAGAGAGTATTTCGAGGCTCATGACTTGCTTGAAATTGCCTGGATGGAAGATAAATCCCCTGGACGTGATTTGTACCGGGCGATTTTGCAGGTATCCGTCGCATACTATCAAATTATGCGCGGGAACTATAATGGGGCAGCGAAAATGTTTTTGCGAGTTCGAAAATGGATAGATCCCTTGCCAGATAACTGCCGGGGAATAAATATCGAGAAACTTCGCAATGAGGTCAACGAGATAAACCAGGAATTAGTCGAATTAGGTCCTGAGAGGATGGATGAAATTGATCTCGCTTTGATGAAACCGGTTGAATATAAAATTTTAAATTGATACAATTTGCTCTTCAATGAAACTTCAAGGGATAACTAATGTCAAATAAAATTGCGCTAACTGGAATTAAACCTTCTGGTACTCCTCACATAGGCAACTATCTGGGCATGAACAGACCAGCATTGGAGCTGGCTAAAAATTATCAGGCATTCTATTTTATAGCCGACTATCATGCTTTAACGACTGTCAGAAATCCAGAGACTATGAACCAGTTGACGTATGATGTCGCTGCCACCTGGCTCGCGCTGGGTCTTGACCCGGATAAGGTGATTTTTTATCGCCAGTCTGATATTCCTGAAGTAATGGAGCTGACCTGGATTTTAGCTTGTTTCACCTCGAAAGGTTTACTGAACAGGGCTCATGCATACAAAGCTGCTGTAGATGAAAATGTGGAGAAAGGACTCGATCCTGACAAAGGGATAAACTCTGGATTGTTTTTTTACCCGGCATTGATGGCTGCGGATATCCTGTTGTTCGATACGAATTTTGTCCCAGTTGGTCTTGACCAAAAGCAGCATATAGAAATTGCTCGGGATATTGCCCAGGCGATCAACAGCAACTATGGTAGTAATGTGCTCACCTTACCTGAGGCATCCATCCGAGAAGAAGTGATGACTATTCCAGGGCTGGACGGTCGCAAGATGAGTAAAAGTTATGACAATGTAATTCCGATTTTTGCGCCCTCCAATCAGCTGCGTAAAAGCGTGATGCGAATTGTCACCGATTCTCGTCGTCCAGAAGATCCTAAAGATCCTGAGACTGACAACGTGTTTGCAATATATAAGCACTTTGCTACACCCGAAGATATCGCCAGGGTGGAAAAGGGATATCTGGAAGGTGGGTTGGCCTATAGTCAAATAAAAAATGAGCTGTATGAGCTGTTAGAGGCTGAATTCTCGGAAGCCCGAGAGCGCTATGGGGAATACATTCAGGATCTGGAATATCTAGACCAGGTCCTGTTGCAAGGTGCAGAAAAGGCGCGTAAACTTTCGATTCCGAAAATTGCTAAGGTCCGAGCCGCACTAGGCATCGATTAATCTCTAAACGACATATCATCAAACAATATTTAGGAAGAGATTTTTATTTCCGAACATGCAAGTATCTGTTTTAAATTAGTTGAACAAGAATACTTTTCGATCCCCCAAGTTTGCACACTTGAAAAGTGGATAGGGTTTGTGTTTTGATACAATGTTTTAGATAAAAAAAACATATTGTTATTATCTTTGGAGAATGGGAATACATGGCGCGAAAAAAAATCGGTCATGTCGAACTTCAATGGACATGCCCCAACTGCAATAGCATCAATCCTGGCTCTGAGGAAGTGTGCGGTAACTGCGGTGCCCCACAACCCCAAGATGTTCAATTTGAACAGCCAACCAATCAAGAGCTGATTACAGATCCCGACAAGCTTGCCCAGGTTGAAGCTGGACCGGACATTCATTGCCCCTATTGTGGAACCAGAAATCCTGGCAGCGCGGAAATCTGTAAACAATGCGGGGGAGATCTTATTGAAGGGATGAAGCGTGAGTCGGGCAGAGTTGTAGGTGCCTATACTGTTGGTCCAACGGCAACGATCACCTGCCCTCACTGTGGGGAAGAAAATCCAGAAACTGCCAGTAACTGTGCCAACTGTGGGGGCGGTCTCGGGGAGGAAATAATCACCGAAAAGCAATCGGCGGTAGTATCAGCACCAGTATCAAAATCTCGAATTTGGATCATTATTGCCGTGGTTGCTATACTGGTTTTAGCTTGCGGAGCATTTCTATTCTTTTCGACTCGCACTAATCCCACAACTGGGGTTGTTGAAAATGTCAACTGGGAGCGTTCTGTGCCAGTTGAAGCCCTGGTGCCGGTGGAATATAAGGATTGGGAAGATGAAATCCCGGCCGGTGCGGTTATAGAAACATGTAGTGAAGAGGTGCGCAACGTCCAATCAGAATCTGCTCCGAATTCAGTTGAAGTTTGCGGCACACCTTACACAGTGGATACGGGTGATGGCTTTGCGGAAGTTGTCCAAGATTGTGAATATGAGGTTTATGCCACGTTTTGCAACTTTACCGTGGAGGAGTGGAGCGTAGTTGATACGTCTGTTTTGACAGGAGATGATTATTCACCCATCTGGCCTGAACCAATATTGGAGACAGGGCAGCGAATCGGTGAAGAGCAGGGAGAAACCTATAAGATCATTTTCAGGTCGGATGATAAGACTTTCGTTTATTCGACCGAAGATCTTAATCTATTCCAGGCTGCCCAAATCGGAAGCAAGTGGACTTTGAACATCAATACCTTTGGCAGCCTTGTATCGATTGAGCAGTAGCCTCTAATATTGATTGAAATTAAGTACGCCTGGATTATCCAGGCGTACTTTTGTGTAAGTGATATTAGTTAGAATTTGGTTAAGTTCTGGTTTCATGCGCCGAATAATCCAGTAAATCTGCTATTTTCCGATCCATGCATTCATAATGGGACCCCATCCAGTATATCCGCTCACATTGCGGGCAGATGTGAAATTCATCGAAGTATTTTTTAGTTTTCGGCTGTAACCGATCTAGAATTGTCTCCTTCTCAACTGGCGCCAATGAAGTGTTGCAGCGTAAACAGCGGTTGAAGGGTTTGACAACACCAGCCAGGTTAAATCGGTTTAATACCTCAATGACCTGCAAATCTGGCTCTAAGGCGCGGATTAGATAGCCGAAACGGATGGTTTTGCGCATTAGGAGCTGCCGATCGCGAGTCAGCAAAATTCTGTTCAGATCAACTGAATTATGCGCCAGTTCATCATCCTGGAAGTCATTATGGTAGATAGCGTCAAACCCAAGAATACGGAGATAGGTTGCTAATTTTCCCAAATGATTGTCCAAAATGAATCTTGGTTCGATGACTAATTTGCCTTCATTGAACATCCCAGAGTAGTGATCTTTATCCGGCATAGCGGGCTGGACGATGACACGGTCCTCATCCTGAACCAGGTAGTCAAAATCGACTTGGTTTTCATTGATGGTGATGAAGCCAATTTCAGTATGAGGAATGCCAAGTGATTCGATAATGTGCTTAACCGATTGGCGTCCCTTGAACTCGATTTCTAACTCCTTGAACCTATTTCTCTTTGGCAGCAAATTATTAAGCTCCTCAAGGACAGAAACATATACATTCGGCATGGTGAAATAATTTTACGCTATTCTTAATAATCGACAATATGTTTAGGATCAACGAGATAGCGCAACCATTCAATAATTCAATTATGGTATCCTCGCGAAACAATGCTATTAATTGGAAAATTCTGTTCAATATATAAAAAAGACGTTTCCCGTTTTTCAACTTGCAGTATTATCAAATGGGAATTGCCCAGACAGTTGATATACTCCTGGATTGAATTGAAGAGCCACGAAGATTGAAGTCGGATTGAAAGGCTGTTAATGAAATCAGATATTGATATCGTTGTCATCATCTCAGCGGATATCGAGTGGAGAGCCACTCGATATTTGGTCCCTTCAGATCGAATCCAAACTTCACCATTTGGAGAGTATTTCTTTTATCCAATAGAGTCAATACCATCCGGTCACTCAATGGTTTTCTTCCACGGTGGTTGGGGAAAAATCTCTGCGGCCGCCTCCTCTCAATATGTCATCGATCGTTGGAATCCAAAACTGCTGATCAACCTCGGCACCTGTGGGGGTTTTGAGGGAAAGATAGACAGGGGTACCATCATTTTGGCCGACCGGACGATAGTTTATGATATTTATGAGCAGATGGGAGATGCGGAGTCTCACATCGCGAAATATTCAACAATATTAGACCTTTCCTGGCTGCAAGAACCATATCCTGAGCAAATCGAGAAAACTCTATTAGTCTCAGGGGATCGCGATCTTGATCCCGGAGAGGTAAAGAAACTCCAAGCCAAGTATGGTGCTGTTGTCGGAGATTGGGAGTCTGGGGCAATTGCTTATGTAGCAAATCTAAATGATGTACCTTGCCTCATCCTGCGTGGAGTATCAGACTTGGTAAGCGAATCTGGTGGAGAGGCTTATGGGGATAACGACTTCTTCGATAAGTCAGCGATGATGATTATGGATCAGTTGATTAAGTCTCTGCCTAAGTGGATACAAGCTGCGGATGTATTTACTGTTAGATGATGAGTTCAAGTTCGATTTCATCCCTCAAAGGAATCCCATCCTGCCCAAAAATTGGAATCTCGGGTTTCAGTTTACGGGAATATTCTAATGCATTGCGATGTACCGCAACCAGATGGAATCCTAATTTCTGGTAGAAACGAAGTGCGGAAGAATTGTCATTCGTCGTAATCAACCAGATTCTGCGGCAGCTCTCAGAACGAGCTGTTTCAACGGCTTTTTCGATTAAAGCTGAACCGACTCCGATTTTCTCCTCCAGACTGTCAAGGGTGACAATTTCGAAATCTTGATTATCGATTCGGTAACACAGTAGACCAATCCTTTTGTCCGATTTCATTGCTATAAATCCCCGCAAGCTGGGAACATCGTGGATTACTCCTCGTGTAACCACATGGCTCGATCCCCATCGTCGCTGATAAAAATCAGTAATCCAGGTGCTGTCGCTTCCCGAGATTTTTTTGATGCGAATATCTTCATCTTTACTCATCCTAACCAGTATAATCATTATTATTGAGATGATCCATGGTCAGGTAGTTAACTTCTGGTAAACTTCTTTCTTGATTGAAATTATGTAAAAGGATATTCACAAACAATGCAGCCAATCCTCAGGGTTAATTTGTCCACAGGGGACATTGATCAATTCCAAGTTCCAAGAGAATGGGAGGTTGAATATCTGGGGGGTGCTTCACTCGCCGCTCGTCTGCTGTATGAGTATTTGACACCGGATTTGGATCCCCTGTCTCCAGAGGCGCCATTACTCTTTCTGAACGGTCCGTTATCCGGAACCGCTGGTCCTGCTGTTGGACGCTACGTTATTTGCGGACGCTCTCCAGCAACGCATTTATGGGGAGAATCAAACTGCGGTGGTTTTTGGGGTGTAGAGCTGAGAAAAACTGGTTTCGATGGTTTGTTCATCACTGGAGCATCCAAAGATCCAATCTATCTATGGATCAAGTATGGAGAAGTCCAGATCAAACCGGCGGACCACCTATGGGGAATGGAGACATACCAAACACAAGATACATTAATTGAAGAACTTGGCATTGCAGGAACCAGAGTGGCCTGTATCGGACCTGCCGGCGAATCATTAATCCCATTTTCGTTAATTCTCAGTGACCATGGTAGAGTCGCTGGCAGGACTGGGATGGGAGCGATCATGGGCTCTAAAAATCTAAAAGCTGTCGCGGTAAAAGGCAATGGCTCGATACCGGTTCATGATCTAGACAGATATGCATCATTTAGGTCGAACGTTAACCGTGAATTGCGGGATGATGCAATGTCACAAGTTATTCGGGATTTGGGTACTGCAGGTATTGTCGATTATTTTGATTATCTAGCATTCATGCCCAAGAAGTATTACACCCAAGGAAATTCAAGAGGCGATCTAAATATCTCTGGTGTGAATATTAATAACTCAATCAATGTGGGGGTGTCTGCTTGTCATGGCTGTGTGATTGCATGCGGAAGAGTAGTAGACCTTGGCGATGATAGTAAGAGGAAAGGTGCGGAATTTGAAACCCTGGTTGGATTTGGTCCAAATTTGTTAATTGATGACCCAATTCGGATCACTTTATTTGGTGAAATGTGTGACAGGAAAGGGGTGGACAGTATCAGTATGAGCAATGTGATTGGCCTGGCAATGTTGCTCTTTGAGCAAGGAAAAATCGGAGTCAAAGAGACGGATGGAATGGAAATTCGATGGGGAGACATGGATGTTGTGGATAAATTGATCTGGAAGACTGTTCACAAAGATGGATTTGGAAAATATCTATCCATGGGCGCAAGGGAATTCGGCCGTCATTTCAATGCAGAGAGAGCTGCCATTCAAGTGAATGGTCTAGAAGCTGCTTATCAAGATCCTCGGGGAGCTTCAGGTATGGGACTAATATATGCAACCTCCCCACGGGGTGCGTGTCACAATCAGTCAGATTACTATTTGGTAGAAGTTGGTCAAGTTTATTCAAGTCTGGGAATGACTTTACAATCCCCACGTGGCGGAATCGAGAAAGTCTTAAATATCGTCATCCATCAAGACTGGCGGACTGTATTTAATGCTCTGGTTATGTGCATTTTTGCGAATGTTCCACCAGATAACCTTACTGAGTTGATAAATTCCGCGGTTGGTCTGGATTTGTCAGTTGAAGAAATGTTGAAAATTGGTGAACGCGGCTGGAATTTGAAGCGGGTGATCAACAATCGATTGGGATTAAGCAGTGTTGACGACAAAATTCCTGATGGCTTTTTGAGACCATACGAAGATGATGAAGATGAGTTTATTCCAGATTTTCAAGGCATGCTGAAAGAGTACTACAGTCTCCGGGGCTGGGATGCTCAAAGTGGTTATCCTGATCTAAAAAAGCTGGAAGATTTAAACCTGGGTTGGGTTATGGAAGACCTTGAATTGTTAGAGTAAAAAATGTGAGGTCGTTCGAGTTGAACAATAATTTATCACCGATCATGGAGGCCTAAGTGAAATTAGTAAGCACCAAAGAAATGCTGGCCGTTGAAAAGGAAGCGGATGCGAACGGCTTACCCTACTCCGAAATGATGGAGAATGCTGGCAGTGGCTTGGCGGAGACGATCGAAGTAAATTACAGTTCATTCAAAAGCCTAGGTATCCTTGGCCTGGTGGGTTCTGGTAACAACGGTGGCGATACCTTAGTAGCGCTGGATTTACTCTCTGAATGGGGATGGAAGGCTACTGCATATATTGTGCGAGCGCGACCAAAAAATGATTTGCTTATGGAGCGCCTAATTTCATCCGGTGGGGTAGTCCTGGATGCTGCTGAAGATAAAAAGTTTAAGCAATTAAAGTCTGCACTGGCAGAGCATGGCATTCTGATGGATGGAATTCTCGGTACAGGGATCAAACTACCGTTAAGGGGAACTGTCAAAGATGTTCTTAGATTCACCAAGAAAACGCTAAGTCGAATTTCTCCAAAACCTTTAGTTGTGGCAGTTGATTGCCCATCCGGGGTGGACTCGGATACTGGAGAAACTTCTCCAGATAGCCTGGCAGCTGATCTTACCGTGACCATGGCAGCCATAAAACGCGGTTTGCTTGAGTTTCCTGCGAATGATTTGCTAGGGGACTTGGTCTTAGTTGGCATTGGATTACACGATCAAGATAAAAGATCAAAAACCTGGCAGGCTTTGAAGCGAGAAGTGGTAGATGAGGAGTGGGTTCAATCGACTTTACCGAAAAGGGGACGGGATGCCCATAAAGGTACCTTTGGGACAGCATTCATCATTTCGGGTTCGGTGAATTACACTGGGGCGGTCCTTTTGTCTGGTAAGGCTGCTTATCGAGCAGGTGCAGGTTTGGTTACCCTGGGCGTACCATCTCCGCTGCATAACATCCTGGCAGGTCATATTCCGGAAGCAACCTGGTTGCTATTACCACACGAAATGGGCGTAATTGCTGATAGTGCTGCAGAAGTTGTTTTTGAGAACTTGGGAAAGGCATCTGCCATGCTGCTTGGTCCAGGTTTTGGATTGGAGGATACCACTAGAAATTTCATGGAAGATTTATTCAATCCGAGCACATCTGGCGGAAAATCAGGGATTGGATTCATCACCAGCGCCAGCGAAAGCCCAGGCAGTGGAAAACCAGAGCTGCCTCCATTGGTCATTGATGCTGATGGGCTAAAACTGCTGGCAGCATTACCAGATTGGGCAGAAAAAATAAATGGCAAGGCAATCTTAACTCCACATCCAGGGGAGATGGCAGAACTGACCGGCCTCAAAGTGAGGGAAATCCAGGCTGAACGAATATCCATTGCAGAAAAATATGCAAATGAATGGGGGCACATTGTTGTATTGAAAGGCGCTAATACGGTAGTTGCTGAACCTGATGGCAGGACATCCGTCATACCTGTTGCCAGTGCGGCCCTATCCAGTGCAGGTTCAGGAGATGTATTGGCCGGAATTATTGTGGGTTTTCGGGCACAAGGATTGGGGGGATATGAATCGGCTGTTAGCGGAGCTTGGATTCATGCTCAAAGCGGTTTGAAATCAGCAGAATATCTAGGAACAAATCGCTCAGTGATCGCTGGTGATTTATTAACATCGATGGTGGACGTGATCCACGAACTGGAAAATTAAAAAGAGATCGGAAATTCCGATCTCTTCTTAAATTATCTATAGTTCTTGGATCTGACTACGATTCTGCTGGTGCTTCCTCTGCCGGCGCTTCTTCGCCACCTTCGGGCGGTTTCTTGCCCGCGTCAACAGCGGCCTGAATGCGCTTTACCTGCTCGTCATAGGCTTGAGCAGTCTGTGACGCAAACTCACCTGCTCGGGCCTGATAATCCTCAGCGGTTTCGGCAGCGCGATCTCGCAGTTCGATGCTCTTGTCTGAGATCAATGCGCGGGTTTCCTCACCCGATTGGGGAGCCATCAGGAGCGCAACACCTGCTCCGATCAAACCACCGATTACAAATCCAGCCAAGAAAGATCCCAAATCTCCACTATTGTCAGCCATCTCGTTTACTCCTTTCGATTTTCTTTGTTGTGACGTAAGTAGATTATTTCTTACGGGTTAATCCAATTAACTCAGTGAGCCTCATAAAACCTGCTAAATATTGATTAAGTTTTATAACTGGCTCGGTCAAATTCTCACTCAAGAACTCTGTTGTACCTCTTAATGTATTTGCTGTCTCATTAGTTGATTCGACAATTGGAATGATCTCGTTTTGGAGCAAGTTTAACAATGTTGCCAATTGAACGATCAATACCATTAATGCAATGCCAAGGAACATGAATTCTAAACCCATGATAATAATCATGATGTCACGAATTCTCTCGGTATTGGTGGCTGGCAATGCCAGGTAAATCACTACCGTGACCAACAATGCAAGGAGAAGGATTGCTCCGACAACAATTCCTGCAACTGCCATTTGCCTGCGGCGGAGTTCCTCCTGGTTGACTGGGTGAGTCTCAGGAACGAATTCCGATTCAGAAACAGGTTGAGGTTCCAGCGATGTTCCTTCCGAATCCATGGCGTGCAGATTATACCACAATCGATATTAATTCTTTTGGGGTGGTTGTCAATTAAAATAGAATTTTGAAGACTGAGGCTCGCAATTTTATTAGTCAAGTAGTTCAGATTATTCTTCAGTTTTCGGGATGGGGAGAACTCCATTAAACCATCTGCTTAATTCAGTTTGGGCTGGTTTCCCATGAATTGAAGCTGATTTATCTCGCAGCTCCGCTGGTGAGTAGTAACCAGTGGAAACAAATCCATCAATCCATTCTCGATCGTTTATTGCATTCATTAAGGCCTGATATGCAAGCTGCTGTTCCCCCAAATCTGAAATCACTTCCGGATTGTCAGGATGAGGTGGGTCAAGATAACCAGGATCGAAACAAGTGCTTTCTCCGGTTTCGTCAGGTACTACCAGGCACCCCTGCAGGCTGCCGCTGGCCGAAGGATATCCTGCTGCAATGACAATCGGCATTTCCAGGCTGATGTCCAGTAGGAACACTTCGCTATCCAGGTATTCTGCAGCAGCTGCACTCAACTGTGGGAGGTCTGCATCAGGTTGCTCGGTAAGGGGCAGCGACCACATCAAGTAAACCTGGTCCAGGTCCTCAATGAATGGAGGGGGGGTGATGCCTGACTTTGTTGTCGGCAATGCCCAAAATAACGTACCCTGGTAACGCTCTCTCACTTCTGAGATGAGAGTCCGCCAGCGATCTTCAGCATCTGCTGGAACTCCGGAGGGCGTGCCATCTGGGAGTGCACCGCCTGGCAGCGCTGGAGATACCCAATCGCCTCCGATGACCAGACCGCTAGCACCATCTTGTTCAGCTTTATCTGCGAATGTGAGGATGAAATTGCGGTACCGTTCAAACCAGACCTGCCACCAGGGAAAATCTCTGGGTGAAGTTGACCACCAGTCATCGATACTTTCCGGGAAATTTGGGGTGGGACTATAAGCCACATTTAGATCAAACGATCGGGCTTTATCGGCTGCAGAGCTTAGATCTGACCAGGAAATATCTTTTCCTGTGACTGCCTCCAGCACAGGAGGGGTTTGACGAGTGTATGTCCATGTCGGTGACAGGAACATCCAGTTTGCACCAAGAGTATTTACTTCTCGGAAGCTCACTGGGAAGCGAGGAGTTATCGAAGGATGATGGTACTGTTGGTACTGAATCCCGCTAATAAATCCTTCAGATCGAGGCTTTATCTCGGTAGGTTCACCTTGCTCAATCGATTCACCGAGCTGCATCCAATACCAGGATTCAACGGTGTCATTTATTGTTTGAGTTCCACCAGTGATTTCGATCGTGCGTCCAGTTGGGGAACTTCCCGGTGTTGTAATGTCGTCTGCTCTGCCACACTGGTCATTCCTGCAGTAGCGATAAATGAATTGTTCCGACTGGGTAATTGGGCTGAAAAGCATATACACCCAGTGGTCTTCGCCAAGTTTCCACATGGGTATCGGCTCAGTCCATCCAAAGGGGTTGAATTGGATCGAGACATGGTCGAAATCTGGTGTGGAAGGTGGAATGGTTAGATCAAACAAGATCGGCCCGGCGGTGGAGTTATCTCCCCAATTATCAATTTGATCGTCAATGACCATAGCGACATCCGGGACAGTCATCGTCCTGACTCGAAAATCCCCACTCGGTGTATATTCGGCATTCCAAAAACCATCCCCAAGCGTGTATTTGTATTCAAGAAATGCTCCAGCCGGAAGCTCGATTTCTAAGGCATAACGTCCATCATTGAGGGGAACTAAGGTTGGCATGCGAGATGCCAGCGTATTTACCCCGCCTGATAAATCGGCGAATGTGTTCCCAAGTTGGTCGAGATTTCCTGCTAGGCGGATGGGCACTGCAGGCAATGTCCCTTCAGGTACAGTTGCAGTGAAGATTAGCTTCACTAATGGAGCAGGGTTCAATTGTATATCAGCCGGAGTGGTCGATTTATCTGCCACAATGGCGCCTTGCTGGTAAGTATTGTATCCGCCATCGAATGCGTACAGTACCAGGTTGTGTAGCCCGGGATGTAAACCCTCTAAGAGATAATCACCCGTGGAGGAGGTTACAGATTGGCTTCCTCCCGCAGTAACCAACAAATTAGGAATTGGCGAACCATCTTCTTGATTGGTCACTTTCCCCATGATGCGACCAGTCGAACCAACATATGTTCCATCACTCCAAGAACTGACGATATCCTTCACGGTTCCTGGGCCATCAACCCGGTAAATGCGGTACCTTACTGGCCTCTGATCCGTCGTGTGTTCTTCGAAGATAGAATCACCCTGACGTGAATAGCGATATTTTAAATTCGCTCCAACTGGGAATGGGAGGGTTATCGAATAGGTGAAGTCATCGATTTGTTGCATTTCCCTGCGGCTGATGTTCAGTGCCAGCCCGGTGACTTCATCCAGAAGGCTGAGCAAGACAGGTTGACCGGGTGGTGTATCTCCGGGCACATCGACCTGGAAGGTCACCGTGGAAAGTGGATCAATTTCGATCGGTTCAGTTGTTGCATCGGGTTGCTCGGGTTCGAATGACACTAATGGGGGCAAGGATTGAGAACACCCTGTAAGGATCATTGCGATACAGATGGTTAGAACCAGGATCAAAAAAGATGGTTTTTTTTCAAATGGGAGGGAGATGTTACTCGTCATAATTGGAAACCCCAATCTACAACTTTGAGTAGAAGCTCAAGGTTTAGAATTTGTGAAAGGGGCACTCGTCCTTTGGAATCTCGGTACATTTCTACCACCAGGTACCCGGAATCTACCCATATCTTTTTTATTGTATTCCAGGGGATTTTTTTCTTTGCAATGGACAAATAATTCTTATCTAGCGAAATACGCCCAAAATGAAGATTTTCCCCTTGAAGGAATCCGGTTTTCATCTCTGGCCATATAATGGGATAGAGATTGGATTTGATAATTCTTATCAACTTGGGAACTCCTTCAAGCCGGTTGGACAATTCGATTGGTCGACCATATTTTGGAATTATTCTGCCACTTGGTATCGTGCGCAAGTTTTTTCCTAATAAAGTTGACCTGGTTGCAGATGTTGATATACCAAATAAATCTGACCATAGATAAGAACGCTGTTGAAAAAGTCTGTTCCTGTAACGAATCCCTTCGCTGAAGACTTCGAGTCGCTGAAACGACCGCAATATTAGAAACAATAAATAGGTTGCCAACACAATCAACAGCAATATTCCAAGAGCAAACCAACCTCGAGACCGCAGAAGAGCTAGTGCAGGGCCATGCTGCTGGAATGCGTTTCCAGCAAGCAGCGCGCCATAGGTGAAGCAGAACAAGGTCAACAATCCAGCTGGAAAAATAATTAGCAGCCAGGTTTTGAATCCAATTGGCCGGCAGCGAAAGTTGGCAATCTTTTTTCCAAGAACTGGTTGCACCCTCTGTGATGTCATTATCTCCGGTTTCTCTGTTTCGGATTTCTCAACCTGCGACCAGCTCGAAATGTTGGATATCAAGGATTGAACCTTCCCGATCCGTTTTGGGTTTGAAGACCGCCTGGGCTTTCATGCCAATTTCAATTTCTTGAGAGTCTGGAGACGCTAGTCTATGGATAATGCCACCGTCTCCAAGCCTGATAAAGGCGATTGTTTCTGGTTCAGTGCGGTGAGAACCATCATAATTAGCATACAAATAGGTGAAGGTTACGATTTCTCCGGTGGTACCGACATCCACCCATTCATCTAACTGGTCAAGGCAACGTTCGCAAAACATTGAGGCGGGCACGTAAGTCCTTTCACAGTTGCTGCATCGGGTGCCGTAGATTTTTCCATCATCTTTAATCGCCCGAAAGAAGCGCTCGCCAGCTACACCAACGGTATACCGGTTGGTAACCTGCATCTCATCTTGCCAGGCTGAAGGAGCAGTTGGATCTCGTTCTAGTAGGGTCATTTCATTGCCTCTCTTCGAAAGGTTTGAAGTATAGAATGTCTGTAATGGCACCCTGGCGTTCATCAGGAGATTTCCACACAGCTTTCACCCGCATACCGATCTTAATCTCTTGTGGTTCCACTTCGCCTAGTTTGTGCATGATGCCATGCAGCGGGGAGGCGCCATCCAACTCGATCACTGCCGGAATCTCTGGATCTTTAATGCGGCGAACATCCCAGGTCACATAGCAAAGTGAGAAAGTATTGACAGTCCCTGTGTCCTCCAGCAGGATATACTTCTCCATCGGCCGGAAACACAATTCACAAATGTTTCTCGGGGGGACTACAGTTCTCCGGCAGTTGGCACAGTAGGAGCCAAAAATGACACCATCTTTTAATCCTGCAAGATATTTGCCAATTCCAATACCGGTATCCCACGAAAACTTGCCAGGCATTTGATCGTGAATCGAGAGCACTATTCCATCACGAATATCTTTTTCACTCAAAGGTGTGCCTGGATAGAATGTAATTTTGTCAGACATATTTACCTCCTCAACGCCCCATAATCACGACAGTTCCGACTTGCATCAAATCGCCCCACGCCTGGGCAAGCCCTCGTTTCGGCTGACCGGGTACCTGCCGATCGCCAGCTTCTCCCCGCAGCTGCCAGAATAGTTCAGCAATTTTCATTAACCCTGCAGCAGCGATAGGATTTCCTACTCCCAATAAGCCTCCGGATGGGCACACGGGCATATTGCCGGTGCGTTGGGTAATTCCATCAATCACCATTTGGGGCGCTTCACCTCTATCCGCCAGCAGGAGCCCTTCCATATGGTGAAGCTCTTTGTAATCAAAAGGATCGTAGGGTTCAACAATATTAATCTGCTTGCGGGGTTCTTTGATGCCAGCCATGTCATATGCCATCCTGGCAGCATATTCGACATAACGTGGATAAGCCAGATCGCGGTTGGTCCAATAAGCGGTGTCCAGATTCCAGCCCACCCCTTCAATCCATACTGGTATATCGGTAATCCTTTTGGCCACATGCTCGGCTGCGAGGACAAGGGCTACCGCTCCATCAGAAACAGGGCTGACATCCAACCGGTTTACCGGCCAGGCTAATACTTCTGAATTCAATACGTCTTCGACAGTGATGTCGGGATCTCCGAGCAGGGCGCTGGGGTGATCTGCTGCATTGCGCTTATTCTTGACCGCTACCTGGGCAATATCTTCTTTGGAGATGCCATAGGTTTGCATGTAGCGATTCATCTCGAGTGCAAAGATCCATAATAAATTAGGCTTCAAAGCTCGCTCTGTTGTATGGTCGAATATCGTCAAGAATGCACCTTGTGCATGCGGGTAATAACTGGACATCTTCTCTTCAGCCACAACTAGTACTACATCAAATAATCCCGAAGCGACATGGTACCAACCCTGAATAGGTGCAAAAACTCCTGTCCCGCCGCCGACATAAGATCGCATGTAGGGCTTTCTCCAGGCTCCCGCACCATCACTCAAATATTCACCATTCATGTGAACACCGTCAAAAGCATCAGGGGCAGTCCCCAGGCAGACGGCTTCTACATCATCCATGGTCATCTCGCAAGATTGGAGAGCCATACTCGAGGCATGCCAGGAAAGCTCTTTTCCGGTTTCGAGTGCGCGACGGACGAATTTGGTCATTCCCGCGCCGACTACGGCTACTTTACGCATAGACATATGTACACTCCTCAATTGCTCAAGATCATTACTGCGCCGCTGGCTGTTGGTACCCCTCGCCAGGAATGAGCTAAACCTACGCTGACCCCATCCAGCTGCCTGGAACCAGCTTCACCCCTGAGCTGCAAGATTACTTCAAGCGCACGAGCAAGGCCGTTCGCATCGAGTAAATTACCCATACCTAAACTGCCTCCGGATACATTTACCGGAAAGTCACCATCTCTGTGGGTGAGACCTTCCTCCGTCACCAGCCCAGCTTCGCCTGATTGAAAAAGTCCCAACTCCTCTAAAGATTGCAGCTCCTTGTATGCATACAAATCACTCACCTCAGCAAAGTCTACTGTCCGGTACGGGTGGTGAATTCCCGCCTGGCGATAGGCCATTCTGGCTGCGTTCTTGGTGTATTTGGCACTCGACCAATCGCGGTTTTCTAATCCCGGTGAATCATTATTCCATCCTGCGCCGATAATCCAAATTGGATTTTCAGATAATGCGTTAGCTTTTTCTTCACTGGCCAGGACCATTACAATTGCACCATCAGAATGTTCTGCAGTTTCACGCACACCGAGTGGCCAGGATAGTGGAGGTCCAGAAAGGACATCGTTCACTGTCAATTCAGCCCCGAAAGGTGCTGAAGGATTATACAAAGCGTTCCAGCGGTTTTTGACGACGACCTGTGCACATTGTTCTTGTGTTGACCTGCTGTCAAAAAGGTAGCGATTCATTTCCATTCCCCCAATGAAATGTGAATTCAGCCTCAGTGGCCTGTTCAAAACTGGATCCTGGGCATACGCAGTCACGTCATCATGAGTTAACAGATTAGAGGCTTTGCTGTGTCCCTCCACAGCTACCAGCGAGAATTGGCCTGTCTTGACCAACATGAAGGCAGTCGCCAAACCGTGTAATCCATCACCAGTGATTGTGTGCATCGGCTTGAGAACTGCACCAAGCTGATCCGGTGTATATTCATCAAATATACTCGTCCCTTCGTGAAAATCTTCGGCAACTGTGACATAGCTCTCAATATCCTTCCGCGGATCGACGCCAGCATCAAAATATGCGCGTCTGGCAGCTTCATACATCAATTCTTTGTATGAGTATTCGGGTGTGACCGCCCGAAATCCAGACCATCCGATCCCGATTATTGCAACGCGATCACTCATTGGCAACCTCCTTGAAAGTATGGCATTAAATCATTATGTGAATTTATATTTTCCCCGCAGCCTGGGCTCGTTGAATAATTGATTGGGCTGACTTGACAATCGGCGCATCGATCATTTTTCCATCAAGCGCGAATGCACCTTGACCGGCTTCTTGATGTTGGTTGTATGCATCCAAGATCTTCTTTGCATCAATGATTTGATCTTCACTCGGAGTGAACGCTTCCTGGACAGGCTCAACTTGATCGGGATGAATCACTTGCTTTCCAACATATCCCATTTTTGCTCCCTGCCTGGCTGAGAAAATTAAATTATCGAGGTCTTTAAAATCAATATTGACCAGATCAATGGGTTGCAGACCAAATGCGGCTGCGTAAGTTACAACCGCGCTCCTGGCATAGAAAACCTCCCAACTAGATTTTGATCTGTCAGCTCCGAGGTCTGCAGCTAAATCCTCCGCCCCGAAAATTAAGGCTTCGAGTCTTGTGCTGGCTGAAGCAATATCTTTAAGATTTACAATCGCCAGTGACGATTCGATGATTGCGATGAAAATAATAGATCCTAAAGGTATGTTAGATTGGTTTTCTAATTCGGTTAATCTTTCTTCCAGCCATTGAATCTGATCTCTGGATTTTACTTTAGGGATGACGATGCCATCTGGTTGGATTGGGATGATCGCAACCAGATCGTCATCTATGAATTCAGATCCGACTGGATTGATCCTTACGAGCCGTTCAGAATGACCAAAGTCCAATTCTGGAAAGAGTTTGACAATTGTTTCCCTGGCAGCTTCCTTCTGATTAATAGCAACCCCATCTTCAATGTCCAGGCAAACACAGTCCACTTCCAAGGCGGCAGCTTTACGAACCTTATGTGGATCGTCACCTGGTGAGTAGAGTAGAGCGCGACGAGCGCGCATATTACCTCCAATTCAATAATTGATAGAAGTTATGGTGATGGAGAAATCGAGTCGCTTTGGGACTCCTGTTCTCTTAAATCTCTTGCACGAGATCGTTCTGCAAACTTAGCTAAAACTACCCCCAAAAAATAAAGGATGATCATAGGTCCCATCACCAGACCCATGTTGACAGGATCGATCGTAGGCGTGATCATTGCAGATAGTATCGCAATAATTACCACAGCCAAACGCCAATTTTCGATCAGGACTTGCGCTCTAATTAATCCTACTCGTGCAAGAACATAAATTAACAACGGAAATTGGAACGCTATCCCAATCCAGAACATGATCGAAGTCACAAAACGAATATATGATGAAGGCCGAATTTGACTGGTAATACCGCCGAAGTTCACCAGGAAAGGAATTGCAGTCGGCAGCAACACAAAATATGCGAATGCCATGCCACCGATGAAGAATATCACTGCAATTGGGATGGCATAAAGACCGAAGATACGAGAGTCACGGCTCAAACCTGGTGCGATAAACAACCACAATTCAAGGATGATGTAGGGCAAGGTGATGGCAAACGCAGTCAACAGGGCGACCCGCATAAATGTTCCGATCGGCTCTGTCGGATCGATAGCCACGAGGGCTTCTATACCCCCAACTGGAAGCGCTAAGAGATTGATGATCTGGGAAGCGAATGCGAATGCGACCACTGTCATTAAAATCAAAGCTAACGCGGCTCTGAACAAGTGTTTCCGCAAGGCATCGAGATGGAGTAATAAGCTTTGAGGATTGCTGACTGCTTTTTCTAAAGAATCCCCCAACGGGGTGTCTTCAGGTTCATCAGACAGGAATGATTTAACTTCGTTGATCATCGTACGGAGCCAGCGGAATGGGGCTAAAATGATATTCTTTATACCGCGCAAAAATATCCGCATAGTTTAGGCTTCGCTATCTGGCGATGAAGGTGGATCTGGTGGAAGTTCCTCGTCGGTCATCTCGCTGTCTGGCATTGGTTTCCCAATAGTTGGAGGAGTGGTCCAAGAGTCGATATCTTCTTGCCATTTCGACAATTCAGGATTCAAATCGTCTTGTAAAGCGCTCTTGGTAGCATCTTGAATATCTTTGAGGTCTTCTTCTAAACCAGCGTCCCGGATTAGCTTATTGGGCAGGGTTTTTAATTCATCAGATGTACGGGTCACGGCTCGCCAGGTGGGGGAGGTAACTACCTGGCGTAAGAACTTCCCGATCGTTCGCCCGGCTTTCACCATATCAGAAGGACCCAATACAATGAGGGCAATGATGAGGATGAATATTAATTCAAGAGGACCTACTCCTAGGAAATCCATAACTATGTTGGGTTGTGGAGGCGTCTTAATGACTGCCGGATTTCATTTTGCCGGGAAGCAAGACTCCCCAATACACCATTTATAAACCTTGGTGAGCTGTCAGATCCAAAAACCTTGGCAAGCTCAACGGCTTCATTTATGGCTACTTTAATGGGAATATTCTCGCTGACTGCAAATTCCCATAGTGCAATTCGTAAAATGTTGCGGTCAATTGTCGCGATTTGATCGAGCGGCCATTCTTGGGCGTGCTCAGCAATGAACGCGTCCAGCTCCTCGACGATTGGCCAGACACCTAAAGCAATTTGACTGACAAAGTCGCCCATTTTTTCATCGAGCTCATTTTCAGACAAACGATTGCTGATCACCAGTAAAGGTGGGTGGTCAACCATGTCAATTTCGTAAAGTGCCTGCAGGGCAACTGCTCGCGCCCTGGTTCGAGCTTTCATATAGTTTCAGCAACCTCGGTTGCCACTGGGTATGCAATATCTTCAACATGGACATTAATCACACCAACTTGCATTCCAATCATGTCTGTAATTGCACGGGAAACCGCGGATTGAATATTTCGACCTACCTCTCGTATGTTGACATCAGAATCAAGGATAACGTATATATCGGTGTAAACGACATCGTCCACTACCTCGACATGCAGGCCATCCTCCTCCTGGCGATGAAGGAGCATTGTTCTGAACCGCCTGGAGGGAACCTGACTCATCTGGTTGACCCCGTGAACATCAAGAGTAGTCAGCCGTGTTATGGTCAATATGACATCTATCGAGATCGTAGTTTTTCCGGGTGTAACAGATTTATCACTCATAGTCCTCCGGAAATTACATCATGGTAATTCCGCCATCAACACCTAGAACTTGTCCGGTAATATAGGCGGCCTGATCTGAAGCCAGAAATGCAACCGCATCGGCTATCTCTTGCGTTTCGCCTTTCCGTCCTAAGGGCACCATTGAAAGAATCGCGTCTTTAGCTTCTTCTGGGACACCTTCCCAGATATCCGTCTCCACATAGCCAGCTGCGATCGCATTTACAGTGATATTGCGAGAGCCAACTTCTCTGGCCAGTGCCTTTGTAAATCCAATTTGTCCAGCTTTTGAAGCCGAGTAATTTGTTTGCCCAGGATTGCCCATCTGACCAGCGATCGAGGTGATATTTATTATCCGCCCATATCGTTTTCGCATCATATGTCTAACTGCAGTTTTAGAGCAGTTGAATGTGCTTTTCAAGTTTGTATCCTGAACGATATCCCAATCATCTTCACTCATCATCATGATCAATTTGTCTCTGGTTATGCCGGCATTATTCACTAAGATATGGAGTCCATCGAAAGTATCGACAGAAAACTTAACCAGGTCTTGGGCTTCTTTGAATTTTGATACATCCGCTTGATGAACTGCCGCTTTTCCCCCTGAGGCAGTGATATCCGCCACGACCTGATCGGCTGCTTCCGAAGATTTTAGATAATTGACTACTACGACAGCCCCTCGCAGTGCCAGTTCTTTTGCGATGGTTCGCCCGATTCCTCTCGAGGATCCGGTAACGATGGCAACTTTTTCTTCAAGGGAGAGACTGCTTGGTAAGGTCATGGACGACTCCTGATCAGAAAACTGTGGTAATTATACCGTAATCAATTACCTTGTTAAGTTACGATATTATGTTGGTTACTGTCAAGAATTTCCATATCTATAAGTACTCCATAGAGAGAACTCGGCGATTGTGGAACTTTCTTTTGAGCTCC
>CALBUI010000164.1 GCA_937968125.1 uncultured Anaerolineales bacterium
AGACTTGAGAAATAATTCACAATTATGACGTTTATGACAACATTTTTGTTCCAAATTAGCTGACCACAACAATTATTTGAAAGAGTAATCTTTATACCCCCCATAGCATACGTTGAACAGGTAACTCCAGCGTCACTTGACGAATGCAGAAGTCCAAATTATCATTCAAAACAGGTAATTTGTTCGTGAATCAATGCCCCCATTGATGATTATTGAGTAAAAATCATGGGGAAGGCGGTTCGTCCCTTTACTGACGAACAGGGATACAAGTTTCGTCCAATACCGCCCACAACTCGAACCCCTCGATACTACCGAGGGGTTTTTGGTTTCAATTCGCTTTGAGCAAAGGGGAAAGCTAGACAAATTGGGGATCGAAATGGGCATTTTTGAGTAAAAAACTGGTTTCTTTTGTTCGAGTCCGCTTAGGTGTTTGAATCTTTTTAGGTTGAATGTTCGAGACTAATACCTTGTTTTAAAAATCATTTTGAAATAACGAGTTCGAATCTCCATGGGGGTACAAAAACGACTCGAACCGCCCAGGGTTGACCCTGAGCAGTCTTTGTCTTTGATTTGCTTTGATACTAGGCAAAATTTGAATGAATTACTAGATTTTCTGAATTCGAAAACCTGATGGTAGTAGTGATCATATGAGGTTGCTATGATCGCAATATCGCTGAGATTTTACCGGCTGACGATTTTGTTGCAGATTAAAAAAAAATTGATCATGCAAATAATGTAACAGCAATTTTTTAATTAGAAACTTTACCACAATGATTTAATGATCTTAGTATCGGCCCATGTGCTCTTACACTTGCTAACCCAATTTTTCCAATCTTCAAAATCTTTCCAATCTTGTGCTTGCTCACTGTGATCTTTTCGTCCCGTTTCTGAAGCATAGACTTCGGTAAGTACAAAAAGGATATTTCCATCATCATCTGCACTTTTTGAAACTATATACTGTAGCAGGGCCTTTTCTCCTTCACGATAGTGTGTATCTTCCATCCACGCCGCATGCAACGACCATATACGGTCCCCTTCTGCCTCATATTCAGGTGGGCAAACAAAAACTACTGTTAGCTGAACATTCCCGTTATAATTCAAGAAGAACTCCTTTTAGCATTTGCATAACACAATTTTCATCGAAGTAATTGATCAACTGTCTCTAGAATATTATAGAGCAACATTGTCTAATTAGTCAATATTTAATGGGTTTTTTACAGCCTGGAAAGTTTAACCATTTAAACAGAGATCGATAACAAATGGAATATCTGAGAAAAATCGCTCTTCCGGTGCAACTAAATAGGTGACACCAGCATTACTAGACGAATTTAGATTTGTAATTTATTATTGGGAAAAGTATATTTCTTCGAGACTCATTGCCCCCATTGATGGCTATTGCTCCAAAAACTATGGGGAAGGCGGTTCGCCCCGGTGCCCATACGCCGGGATTTAAGTTCGGTAGAGTCCAACACCGTCCACAAATTCTAGCAATCCACTGTCTTTCAACAGGTTAGTGGATTTTATGATATCCGAAAAGGTTTTAATCCTAATAAAGGGAGCGTTGCCCCTATTGAAGGGGTTAAAAATTGAGTCCAATTCCACCCACTTAAGAATCCCCATCAATGGGGATTTTTAGTTTTCTACAAATGGTTTAACAGGGTAGTATGTGCGGTGAGCAGTGGCTATTCGGAAAATTAGTGTGAGGGGGTAAAGGAGGTGGGGTATGGGGGAAAAGTGTTTTGAGATTTATTATAATTTAATTAGGTGCGCAAAATTAAGGTTTATTCTCAGCCCCGTTAGAAACCACGATAAACTAATTGATGCTAAACATTTTTATCCAAGAATATCCCCTAATTCGCTAATCCTAAAGAATTCCAGCTCGAATACTTCTGCATACAGCTCACTTAAGGAACACAGTTCTGCGCTCTCTCGGTTTACCTCCAGGATGCGTTTATCCAACCCGTGCCCCCGTTTGTTTAGATTTCGCTGATGTTGCGATTGGTGAAAGAGCAATAGCTCTCCTTTCCAGGATGCTATTTCTTCCACAAATTCCAGGTACACATCGCAGCGCATCCGTACCGTTTTAGGATCCCGGTTTAACAAAACCACCAATGGATATCTAGATTTTACTGCCACCTGGCGAAACATGGCATAAATTCGTTGGTGCCCCAAGTTGGTATCATTCCAGTGGGGTAGAAAGACCATCGCTGGTCGAATTTTCACAAAATGCCGTTGAATGATCTCGAGGTTAGTTTTGTTAGCTTTTGGATGTCCTTCATCATCTTCTTCAAGCCTCAGAAAAGTCAGGTTATCCTCGGGTAGCCCAAAGAATTTGCAGCTACTAATTTGCTCCAGTTCACGCAGTTTTCCTTTAGCTTCCAGAGTAGGTGGAGAGCAGAACGAATCTTGTACACCACTTGCTCCTGAGGTGGCTACTGCCAAATTGAGAGGATATCCTCTCTCCTGGATGAAGCGCATGGTCGCTCCTATCGCATCAAAATCATCCGGATGAGGAGCCAGAATGAGTACACGATGGGTTTTTGAATATGTAAATGATTTTAATGACAGGGGATTTTTTATAATTAAGTTCACATATCCAATTATACCTACCGGAAGGATTCTCACATCGTGAGGGTTATACAGCTGTTGTTATTGAATTGATAGGTGACAAGATAATTCATCAAAGGATTCAGAGCATGTATAGATCTGGAAACATCGGGGGTTCCTTCAACCACTCTTTTGCATTTACGAATTGAATCCAAGTATGAGATCTGGAGCGGTTCGAGTCCACTGTCGCAAAACTAAATGCAGCTTATGGCAGAATGGAGCAAGATATCCCAGTTCTGTGGGGTAATGAATCGCTTCACATGCCTGTCGAGCGAATTCAACTTAATTCCGATTCAAACAAAGGGGGAACAATAATGAGGATTATCAAAATCGGATCGGAAGATGGTCTGAATAACTTCATACCCAGCTAAATGAGGGGCCTACTCGTAACGCAGTGCCTCAGCTGGCTTGACCCGTGAGGCCTGCACGGCAGGCAGCCAGGTAGTCAAAAGGGCCATACCATACGCCAGCCCGGAAACAAAGATTATTTCCCTCCACGGCACCTGGAAGGAAATGCCCGGAATCTCGGCGGCCATATCCGCGATAATCTGAGAAGCCGGAATTAACGCCAGGCCTACTCCCAGGCCGATGCCTAACAGGGCTACAAAGGATGACTCGATCAGGAAAACCCAGCTCACCATCTTGCGCTGGAATCCCAGGGCGCGCAGCATACCGATCTGCTGGCGCCGTTCCACGACGGCCCGCGTGCTGATCACACCTAATGCCGCGACGCCGACTACCAAGCCAACTGTCAAAAAGCCCAGCAGAAGCTGCTGGAAGACGAACTGCACCGCCAGCGAGTCCCGCAGCTCCTGGATCAGATCGACGCTTTCCAGGCCATTCTTAAGGAAAACGCTCTCCAACGCAGCGCTGGTGGCAGCTGGATCGACGCCCTCTGCCAGGCGGACGAAGTACGTTGGTTGTGGCAGATCGAAGGTCAGCTCCTTCTCCAGAGTCTCTTGCGAGGTGATCAGTCCATATCCGGTGATCGCCGATTGCTCGAGAACGCCAATAATGGTCACCTCGAAAGTCGCTTCACTATTCGGCTCGCGCACTTCCAGTTTGATCGGCTTCATCGTCTCGTCCTCGAGATAGACTCCCTCCAGGCTGAAATCAGGCCCGCCGATCACAATGTTTGTGGTCGTACGGGAGGGGACCGCAAAACGGTCCACCACCGCCAATCCAGGCTTGTTGCGCATTGCTTCCCAGACCTCCTCCGATGAAGAGTATCCTTCCGCCAGGACGCTGATGCCATAATCGACATTTTCCATGTATTCATCGTCCGCAGCCTGGATCAAGTATCCAGCCCAGGGCTTGGCGCGATCCTGCTTGAGCTCCACGGGCATATAGACCAATGAAGAGACCGCCGCGAAATCCTCGCGACGTAAACCCGCATGCCTGTTGATGGCCCGAGGCAGGTCATCTACCGGGTTATTGCTGCTGTATGC
Source organism: uncultured Anaerolineales bacterium (assembly GCA_937968125.1). Classification (GTDB taxonomy): domain Bacteria; phylum Chloroflexota; class Anaerolineae; order Anaerolineales; family UBA4823; genus PFL25. The sequence goes on from CALBUI010000164.1 coordinate 4,056, forward strand.
TACCCGCAGATCGAAGCCGCCAGTAAATTGTTCCGTATCAGACAGGAGAATATCATTCACCTTGAACAGCGTCGCCATGAAAATCACGCTGAACATGACGACGGCAAATATTCCGATCGTCATACCAGTCCGGAAGCGGTTGGATAGCGGATAGGCGATTGCCATTCGGAGCACTGGTGCAATGCGCGGTGAACGGCCCAAGACCAACAGGATCAAGCGCAGCAGCAGATCCGTGTTGTACATAATCACCAGCACGGCTCCAGAAACCAACATGATACCTGAGATGAACAGCATCTCTGGGCCGAAGCTCAATTCTGGCACCCCTAATACTTCTTCAAAGTATTGGGAGGGTAGGGACCAAAAGATCGTCAACCCCAGCCCCATCAGTGTAAATGTAATCCGGTCCAGGAGCTCGTTGGAGTTCCAGGTTCGCCCCCGGGCGAGTCGCCGGAAAAGCGGTCTCAATATGATCCGCAGGGTGAGTGAACCGCCTATGATAACGAAGGAGATACCAGAAGTATAGGTGGCGGCATTTGCGCTTTGCAGGCCCGCCTGTGTCAGGAACAGCCCCAGCAGCAGAGTTAACGGTCCGCTCGTAAAACCTAACCACACCAACCGCAGAAGGCTGCCCGGTAAACCAATCAGCCAGTGTCGCAGTGTGCGAATAGGACGTAACCGGAAGAGCGCTCGGAAGCCATCGGCTATCGCCCGGAACGGAGCCAGCAGGCGATCTCTCAGGTAACTCGGTGGTCGTGGCGGCTCCGGCAGATCGCGGATGGCTGACACGATATTCAGATGGCTGACGCGGCTGGCGGAGATAACCACAGTAGCGAAGGTGACCAGCATGCCGAGTGAATATGACACTAGCAGGCTGCGGAGGCTGACACTCGGTTGAATGGTCAGTCCCACATCGGTGAAAGCTCGCCCGAGAGTCATGGCGATAATCAACCCGGTCACCACACCTAAGGCCACCCCGACTGCGGCGGCTGCCAGGTCATACGCCGTCCCCTCGAAAACGAACATTTCCACCAGGCGGCCGCGCTGAGCTCCCACCGCACGTGCCATTCCCATTTCGGATTTGCGCTCAGCGGCCAGCATGACGAAGATCAGGAAGATTAAAATCAGCCCGGCTGTGATGCCGAAGAGGCCTGACACAATAAAAATCGTAGTGAAGGTGCTGGCTGCCTGGTCACCAAGGTCCAGTGTATCCCGCTTAATGTCTTCCACCTCCAGCTCGGAAAGATCACCGAACAATCTCGATAGCCGGTTGCGCAGCGGTTCGCTGCCCCAATCAATATCAGCCAAAATGGAAAGCACCCGATTGGCCAATCCGGTGTCCGCCAGCAGACTGCGTGTGGCTGGAGAAAGCTCGCCAGCTTCCAGGCCATCCGCCAGGGCTAATAGATCAGTGCGGGTATTGCCCACCTCACGCTCGGCTGCTGTTCGAATCGCTCCAGACACAGCAGGATCACGAATTAAAAATGCATAAAGCCGTGCTGCAACTTTTGGATCGCTCAAAAGGCCGCGCAAATGAGCGGTTACCTCCTGGCTATGCTCAGCGCCCTCCAGTGCATCTCCCAAGTTAGAGACGATCATTAAGTTGATCCGAGTGTTCTGATTGAACAACCTTTGAGCCTGTGGCAGGTTGACAAGCAAGCGGGGCTCCTCGCCTTGACCTGCAATCGCACGGACGGTGAAATCCTTGGCATGCGGGCCGACGTATAACTCCAATTCGTCACTTGGTGCGGCTTCCAGGTCTCTGGCTGCTGCTGCATTGAGGTAGACTTCATTGGCCCCGAGGGCTTCCAAAGCGAGCGGATTTCCAGCTGAGTCCGTGACCTCCCCTGGGGGGAGCACCCAGATGTCCTCCGGACGCAGCCCCAAGACAGTGATGCTGCGCAGGCTGCTGCGGCGGGTGACGTTCACAACTGGCGCAGATTCGCGGATGGCTGGTAGCAGGCGATCCACAAGCGGGTATCCGGAAAGATCCTCTGCAAGCGACTCGTAGCGCGCCATTTTGAAATAAGATGAGCCTGTGTTCCCTCCACTGGCTGTAATCTGTTCGTCTAACTCCCCCATCCCTTCGATTGCCACCGAGCTGATCGAGTTCGAAAGGGTATCGCCGGTAATGAAGGCCGCGGTGATGATTAGCGTCGCCAGCATCAGACCGAGGACAATCAGTACGGATTGCGCCCGGCGACGCGGTATCGGGCGCAGGCCTAGTTTGAGAAAGGTAGGACGGCGCCAGGCCAGCAGCGCAAGCGTGGCAATCACCAGGATGAGCAAAGCGCTCAAAACCCCCGCTATCGTCGCCATCTCAAGGCCGAAGAGTTTTTCCATCGCTATCCCTCGGGCACTTTCTCAGGCTGTTGATCCTCCACGAGACCATCACGCATCCGCACGATTCGGCCGCAGCGATCACCGACGCTCTGATCGTGCGTCACCAGGATAAAGGTCAGCTGCTGCTCCCGGTTTAAATCCACCAGCACGTTCACAATCTCATTAGCGGTCTCCGAGTCAAGATCACCCGTCGGCTCGTCTGCCCACACCAACGCCGGCCGGTTCACCAGGGCACGGGCAATCGTTGTCCGCTGCCGCTCCCCGCCAGAGAGCTCCGCCGGGCGGTGGTTGGCACGCGGTCCCAGTCCAACTTGCTCCAGCGCCTCCAGCGCCCGATTACGCGCCTCACCCAGCCGCACTCCGGAGACCAACAGCGGCAGTTCGACGTTTTCCACCGCGCTCAGGACCGGCAGCAGGTTGTAGAACTGGAATACGAAACCCATCCGGCGGGCGCGGTAGGCAGTGCGTTCTTTGTCCGTCATCTCTGGGAGGGATACGCCTTCGATCCAGATCTGGCCCTGATCAGCGGTATCCAGTCCTGAGAGGCAGTTGAGCAGCGTTGTCTTGCCGCTGCCTGAGGGACCCATAATGGCGACCATCTCACCACGCTGGACACTCAAATCTACCCCGCGCAGCGCCTCCACGTCCACCGTGCCGGTATGATATATCTTGACCACTCCGGATGCTTCAACAACCAGATCATCATTCACATCCGTTTCCTGGGCTTGTTTTTTCGCTGGCTGGCTGCTCTGAACGCCCATAGATCTAACTCCTATACTCAATTTTTTATGCAAATGTACCAACCCATCGATAGGTATATTTCGTTCAGTTTTCTCGCTGAAATATTTCTGCGATAGGCTGCTCTTATTAGGCCAATATTAATACTCTAAATGAGTTGTCCTGCGTTCAAATAAAACCTAATCCAAAGTAAACCATTAAGGGAGAGTGGTTCTCCAAAATCCTTAATCAATGAAAAGCCAACGATCTCCTATTGAAAGAGCTTAAGTAAGGAACGCTGTCTATTCGATACAACTGGTTCCAATTTTGCCATGTTACTGTAATCGGTTTCACGCGAGCGCAGCTAAGCACGTCCTCAGATTCTAGCATACGATTTCCCATTGACACTGAAATAACTTGGTGATAATCCAGTCACGTTTGCACGTGTCATGATATTCGCCCTCATTTTCTGTAAATAAGCGGATAATATGGGTGAAGGTTTCTTCTTCACGATCGCGCTTAAATAGAAAAGGCCATCGGTTCGAGTCCAATACCGTCCACAAAAATCGCTTGACCAAGACGTCAGGCGATTTTTCGCAACTTTACACTTCGAGCATAGGGGGAAGCTGGATCAATTAGGGATTGAAATTGGTTCTATTAGGTATCATGTTGTTTTGTTTCGAGTCCAATACCTGGTTTTGTGTTTACAATCCTTTTGGAATTCGAGTTTGGTTTCTAGGATACAAGAATTTTTCATTCTGATTCAATAGATTGCGATGTCAATATCCTTTGTATAAGCAGGCGATAGAGTTACTCAACTTGATATATAATTCAACGCATTAGATTAGGTCAAGAAAGGTTGTTCAAAATAACCACTGGAGTGGAAAATGAGTAAAAAACAACCCAACATCATCTTAGTGATTGTAGACAACATGCCCGCTCAGGCTCTGGGATGTTATGGTAACACTGACGCCCACACACCCAACCTGGACCGGCTGTCGGCCCAGGGCATCAGATTCAATAACGGCTACTGTGCCAATGGTGTCTGTTCCCCATCACGAGCATCACTCTTCACCGGGACGATGCCCTCACAGCATGGCATCCACTTTGCGCTACCCGATACATGGGAATGGTATCCTGAAAACTTTGACGCGGTGGCAGGCTTGCGAACGCTGCCCCAAACCCTAAAGGATAACGGTTACAAAACGGCGCTGATAGGCAAGTTTCACATGGGGTCGCCCTACACCCCCCAACACGGCTTCAGTCATTGGGTGCCGGATGAGCATGGCCATACGACAGATTTTTGGGATATGCACTACGTGGAAGATGGCAACGTCCATCATTATGATGGTCATGCCACGGATTTCTGGACAGACAAGGCTATTGAATTCGTGAAGGATAACGCTGAAGATGAGCAACCATTTTTCTTGTACCTTTCCTATAATGCGCCATACGGTGATGGATTCGCCATGCGGACTGAACCGAAAAGCCCATTTGGTGAGTATTTTCAAGGCAAGGCTATGGATTCGCTGCCCAGAGAGCCAATCAGCAAACGCAACATTGATTATGTGATGCGTTGGTCAGCCGCCAATCTGCCTGGATTCGACTTCTCTGATAATTTGACAGCACAGAATAATCTACTTGTATTACGTCATTACTTCGCCCAAATCAGCCATCTTGATGACGGTGTAGGCCAGTTGATGCAAACCTTGCAGGAATTGGGTTTGGATGAAGACACGATCGTCATATTTACCGCCGATCACGGGATCAGTATGGGGCGAAACGGGGTGTGGGGCGTATCGCCATATGCCTTCCCGGCGGTCGGATTTCGTCAATGTTTCAATATCCCCATGATTGTGCGCCACACCAACCACATTGCCCCGCTGCAGGAGTCCAATTTGATGGTGATGCAAACCGACTGGTTCCGCACTCTGCTGGATTACATTGGTCTGAATGAAATCGAAATCGAGGATTCGCCGGGCAAGAGTTTAGCACCACTGCTGGAAGGTCACCCCCTGTCCGACAGCTTTAATGCCGTATTCTATGAGCAGGAAGAGATGCGGGCTATCCGTACCAAACGTTGGGCCTTTTTCAAGTATTTCCCCGGCAGTGACAAATACAAATTTGAAGATGAATTGTACGAACTGGCTCATGACCCCGGCGAAGATCACAACGTTGCCTCTGACCCGAACAATGCAGACGTTATCGCTGAATT
>CALBUI010000165.1 GCA_937968125.1 uncultured Anaerolineales bacterium
ATCAATATGCTCGAGAGTTGCAGCGATCATTTCATCGGGATCAGCGATAAATTCCAATTTTCCGCCGTAAATTTCCTCCCAACCCTGGCTGATATAGTCGGAGACGATATCACTGTCAGCAACTCGGTCGGGCATACCACTGACTGGGGACGAGCCTCCGAAGATGACGTAGGCGCCCGAGGCGACACAATAAGTGCCGATGGCGAGCGCTTTCTCACTCATCCATTCCGGCGCCAATCCGACGGCGGGGATCTGGTCGATGTCGTCTCCCAGGCCGCCCTCTTCGACCATCTGGGTCAGCACCGTGAGGATACGGGTGTTATCTACGCAGGAGCCCATGTGCAGAACTGGGGGGATACCGATCGCTTCACAGACTTCACGCAATCCAGGACCGACCTGGTCCAACCCAGCCTCTCCAAGCAGCAGTCCGAGCTTGGCGCTGGCGATGGCTCCACAGCCTGTCTCGACGACCAAGACATCTTTCTGAAGCAGTTCTTTGGTGACTTTCGTGTGCAGGTAATCTTGGGAACTGCGCGGATTATTACAGCCGACGATGGCGGCCACACCGCGGATGCGTCCACTCATGATAGCGTCGTTCAGCGGACGGAAGGAAGCTCGATAGGCCCCACCCAACATGTAATTGATGTATTCATGGGAGAAGCCTGGGATCAGGTCTTCTTTCACCTGTGGGATTTGAGTGTTGCCGCGATTTTTGTAATTGTCAATCGATTCGCGCAGGATGTCCTTGGCGATAGTCAGGGCATGTTTTTCATCAAATTCGATGTGCGTGCCGCCCTTTATCTTCACCTTGGGGGAAGTGGTTATGACCTTGGTGTGGAAGTTGCTGGCCAGGTCGACCAAAGCCTGCATGATGCATTGGACGTCAACTACCATGGCTTCAACTGCACCAGTAAGGATAGCCAGCTCCTGGTGGAGAAAATTACCCGCAGCAGGAATACCCTGGCGCATGAGGATCTCATTGGCCGTGCAGCATATACCGGAAAGGCTGATGCCTTCAGCACCGGCAGCCTTGGCATACTCGATGATCTCTGGATCTTGAGAGGCGGCAACGATCATCTCGCTCAAAGTGGGCTCGTGCCCGTGAACGACGACGTTGACCATATTATCCTTGAGGACACCCAGGTTGGCTTGGCCAAGCAGGGGAGCGGGTGTGCCGAAGAGAATATCGGCTGCGTCGGTGGCGATCATGCTCCCACCCCAACCATCAGCCAATGATGTTCTTACTGCGTGATTGAGCAGGTGCTCAGGATCTTGATCATCTCCGATATGGGTGCGGTGGAGGGCTTCCACCACCTCGCGGTCGATGCCGCGCGGGATAACACCTTGTTCTCTCCACAGTTCTTGGCGTTTTTTGGGAGCCCGGATGACCGGGGAAATTTCGCCTTTTTGCTGTCCGAACTGGGATATATACAGATCGGCCAGGTCGTTAGCGATCTCTTCTGGCGCACGGTCTTCAATGGGAATATCATAGTGAGCCGCGACAGTGCGCAGCTTGGCGACATCCCGAATGGTGTATCCTTCCGCCTCGCCATTAGCAACCGCTTTGAGCGTGAAGGCCATGTCGCGTCCATGGTCGGAGTGGGCTGCACCTCCAGCTGCAATGGCCCGGACCAGGTTGCGAGCCTGAATCGTGTCAATGGTGGCTCCACAAACTCCCGTCTGGCCATCCTTCGTCAACCGGCAAGGGCCCATACCACATAACTTGCAGCACATCCCGGTACTACCGACATTACAGGGTGCCATATCGTCTGCCCGGCTGAAGGCGGTGCCGATACCGAGCTCGTCAGCCCGGACCAGCATCTCTTGGGCAGCTGGGTCAATAGTTTGTTCTTCTATCGTGCGTTTTTTCCTGGGCATGGTTTATTTTTCCTCCTCCATGGTATTAATGGCGCCGATCCCCGGGCATGGCCAGAGTGGCCGGCCGACGTAGCTCACTTCTTGTGCGAATCCGATGGTCTCTTTAATATTTTCGTAAACCTCAGTGTGTCGGAAAAAGACCTCATCACCATTTTTGGAGCTGACAGCTTTCCCAGCTTCTGCGGTTACTGCAAATTCGCCCAGATAACCGGCAGATTCCAGTTTCTCAGTAATTGCGGTTTCAGTTACCGCTTCTGGATCGTAGGTTACCTCTGCCACCTGAAACGCGCTGCTGGCATAGACGTCGTCTACGCCGGGCATTTCCAAGAGGATCCGTCTCACTTCGACAACGTGGTGGTCTGCATACATTGCAGGCAGTTCATAAGTTTTCTTTTCCATGTTTACCCTTCCATAGAATTTGGTCTCATAGATCAAATATGGGATCTGACATATGAGATGTTGTATAAAAAAAGAGGTTCGGATTTACTGAATAAATCCTGACCTCCAATCAAGGCACTGCCTCCTTTCTGATTGGTTGAATAATTAAACAAAGTGGAGTGAAAATAATCATCATTTGGACAAGACGATCAGTATTCAAGGTGAATAATCTCTTATTCATACGTCTTAGGTCTGAATTGAACCAAATTCCCTAGGTATAGTATAAATAGACCTTATTTTTGTTTTTAGTACCACCTGTCACGGATTAGAGCGGATATTTGTCACAGGAAATTACGCCCTTAAATAATGCTTGACGAACGGGGGGAGTGGATATATAATAATTTTGGTAAATTTAGTCCAATCTAAAATTATTTTTAAATGACTGAATTAATAACTTTTCAGCTTTAAATTCAAAAATATGTGCTGGAAAAAAAACTATGGAATTCTCTGTCCTGAAATATTTAGTAAGGAAATTTGGGGTCGGAGAGAATCTCGAGGAGTGCTTTTGATGAAAATATTTGGTAATAATAAGATGAACTTATCCCGGCGAGACTTCCTAAAAACTGCCTTTAGCGGCGGCCTGGCTATTTCTGGATTGGCAGGTGCTGCAGCCACCAAGGATGCCTTGGCTGGTCAGGGCATGGACACGATGCAGCAAGGTTCACATGATCACGGTATGCCCGGAACTGTGGGCATGGTTGATAACGCCGCCAATGGATTTGATGCCCAATCATTGCTTTATGAGTGGGATTATGGCGAGGTGAGCGAGCTGCCCAACGGCCAAATCCTACGGGAATACAATATCGCTGCGGTGGACAAAGAGATCGAGATCGCACCTGGTGTGTTCTTCCCTGCCTGGACCTATAACAGCCGGGTGCCAGGCCCCAGCTTGAGGTGTGTTGAGGGTGATCGCATCCGCCTCCGCTTCATCAACGCCGGCAGTCATCCACATACGATCCATTTTCACGGCATCCATTCAGCCAGCATGGACGGGGTGCCGGGCGTTGGAGCAGGGGAAATAAATCCTGGAGAAGAGACCATCTACGAGTTTGATGCTTTCCCCTTTGGGTGCCACCTGTACCACTGCCATGCCAACCCATTAAAACGCCATATCCATAAAGGTTTGTACGGCGCATTTGTTATCGATCCTGACCCAAGCCTGCATCCGGAATATGAGATCCTCGCCCGCCAACGGAACCACCAATTCCCTGAATCCGAGGAATATAACGAAATGGTGATGGTGATGAACGGCTTCGACACGAATTTCGATGGCGACAATGAATTCTATGCCGCTAACACGATTGCCTTCGCCTATATGAACGAGCCGATCCAGATTAAGCGAGATCAAATCCAGAGGCTTTACCTGGTTAACATCACGGAGTTTGACCCAATAAACTCCTTCCACGTGCACGGCAATTTCTTCGATTACTACGATCATGGGACGACTTTCCAACCAACACTGAAGACGGTTGATACCATCATGCAGTGCCAGGCGCAGCGCGGCATCCTGGAATTCTCATTCAAGGATTTCGAGCTCGGCCGCTACATGTTCCACGCTCACCAGAGCGAATTCGCGGAGCTGGGCTGGATGGGATTTTTCGAGGTGGTCGAATGAGCACAGGAGATAAAGTCATGACATCTGGGGAGAACAAGAAAGAACCGGGTCGTAGTATTCCATTGTGGATTGCAGTTCTGATCCCTTTGGCTGCCATTGGATTGATGCTGGCGCTGTTCGCGTTTGGAAACCCATTGTCGCTGTTCACGGCCAATTTGCCGCCGATCGAGGACCTCAACCTCGAAAGGATCAAAGTCGTTGATGGCGGCTTTGAAGTCACGGTTGTTAACGGTGGACCCGATCCGGTGACAATCGCCCAGGTGCTGGTGGATGAAGCCTATTGGAATTTTAGTATTTCCCCTGGGGCAACGATTCCAAGGCTTGGCCGGGCGATAATAGAAATTCCTTATCCCTGGGTGGAGACCGAGGCACACGAGATCATGCTGATAACTAACAGCGGTGTGACTTTCGTGGGGGAAGTACCAGTGGCGACTCTTACGCCAACCCCGGGAGTGGAGGAATTTCTTGCCTATGGCCTTTTAGGCGTTTATGTAGGGATTATTCCGGTAGCTTTAGGTATGCTTTTTTACCCGGCGATGAGAAAAATGGGTCGCAAGTGGCTGGGCGGTATCTTATCCCTGACAATAGGTTTACTGGTATTCCTTTTAGTAGATACCTTCATGGAAGGTTTGGAGTTTGCGCTCGAGCTGCCGGGTGTTTTCCAGGGCATTCCTTTGATCCTGATCGCCGCCCTGCTGACCTGGCTGCTTTTGCTGGCCATAGGCTCCCAGCGGAAAAAATCGATCGGGGATGATCCATACCGTCAGGCATTGTACGTCGCCACTTTGATCGCCCTGGGCATTGGTCTGCACAACCTGGGAGAAGGCCTGGCCATTGGTGTAGCCTTCTCTATCGGAGAAGCAGCCCTGGGTTCTTTCCTGGTGATCGGCTTCATGCTGCACAACATCACCGAGGGGGTTGGGATCGTGGCTCCCCTGGTGCCTGGGAAGAAGAAAAATGGAGAGAGTGAAGAACAGGCAGAAAGTAGTGAGCAGCCTCAAGAAATGAAGCGTCCCAGTATCTGGGTCTTCATTGGACTGGTGCTCCTGGCTGGCGTGCCGGCTATCTTCGGTACCTGGATCGGTGGATTCGCCTTTTCGCCCTTCTTGACGGCATTGTTCCTGGGAATCGCGGTGGGCGCCATCTGGCAGGTGATCGTTGAAGTGGTCGGCTTGCTGAGGAATTACGCCGAACAGGATGGCACACCACTAGTTTCTTGGATGAACCTGGGCGGCTTCGTACTTGGCATCGCCATCATGTACCTGACCGCCTTTCTGGTGAAATTTTAAAGAGACCTTTAACAAAATAAACCGTCTCAAGTAACTAGAAGACAATGACTGTCATTGCGAGGAACGAAGCAATCTCCCACATCGCTGCGAGGAGACTGCTTCGCAAGCTCGCAGTGACAACCCAACCAACTGACTTTGGTTTACTCCCAGATTTATTCCGGGGCAAGGGGCGTTCTTTGTACTTTGCTCCGAAGTAATCCCCAGGCGCCACGAAAGGATATATATTGATAGATTATATTTGGAGCCGTCAGACAGCCGCCTAATCTGGTTTTACATTAAGTGTAAAAAAAACTTCCCGTGGATTTCCACGGGAAGTTTTCTGGCTGGGGGTCGAGGATTCGAACCTCGGCTTACGGTTCCAGAGACCGCTGTCCTACCACTAGACGAACCCCCAACGGTTGTGTGGGCATTCTATCATAGCTGCATGTAGGCGTCAATTTCCATAACATATCCTCATTCAAGATAGTATTTTTTATGGATTGGTGGATAAGGTTTAGACATCATCACGCACCAAAGGCAAGGTAGAGCAGTGGATGCCTCCTCCACCTTTGGGAATCTCATCATACTCAACCGGGATCACTTCGATGCCAGCTTTAATAA